>VXPR01000147.1 GCA_009839405.1 Gammaproteobacteria bacterium | reverse complement strand
CGCCTTGATGAGTTCTCCGGGGCGTTCGTCGCGGATGGTCTCGTCGATCTCCAAACGGTCGGCAATCGCGAGTTCCGCCAGATCGTCCATCGTCAGCACGCCGCTGCCGGCGAGCTTCTGCGCGAGTTCCTGCGTCATGCCCTCCATGCCGAGCAAATCCTCGGCCGGCGCCTGACTGCCCATTTCCTTCGACAGCAGTGCATCCTTGGCGCGGTTGCGCAGCTCTTCCACCAAGTCTTCGTCGAAGCCTTCGATGGTGCGCAACTCCTCGATGGGGACGTAGGCCACCTCGTCCACGGAAGTGAAGCCCTCTTCCACCAGAATGGTGGCGACGTCTTCGTCCACCGACAGCGCCGCCTTGAAGTTCTCGATGTAGCCGAGCGCCTCTTCCTGCTGCTTCTGCGCCGCGTCTTCCTCGGTCATCACCTTGAGGTTCCAGCCGGTGAGCTCACTCGCAAGGCGCACGTTCTGGCCGCCGCGGCCGATGGCCTGGGCAAGGTTGTCCTCGGCGACGGCGATGTCCATGGTGCGGGTCTCTTCGTCCACGACGATGGACTGCACCTCGGCCGGCGACATGGCGTTGATGGCAAGCTGGGCGGGGTTTTCGTCCCACAGCACCACGTCGATCTTCTCGCCGGCGAGTTCGCCGGACACGGCCTGCACCCGCGAGCCGCGCATCCCGACACAGGCGCCGACGGCATCGATGCGGCCGTCGTTGGTACGCACGGCAACCTTGGCGCGGGAGCCGGGGTCCCGAGCGGCGCTGCGGATTTCGATCACGTCCTCGGCGATCTCCGGCACTTCGATCTTGAACAGCTCAATCAGCATTCGGGGCGAAGTGCGCGACAGGATGAGCTGGGGCCCGCGGGCTTCCGGGCGCACCTCGAGCAGCAGCGAGCGCACGCGTTCGCCGATGCGGAAGGTCTCGCGGGGAATCAGGTATTCGCGCAGCAGGATGGCCTCGGCGTTGTTGCCGAGATCGACGATCACGTTGTCGCGCGAGGTTTTCTTCACCGTGCCGCTGACCAGTTCGCTCACCCTCGGCAGGTATTCCTCGTACACCTGCGCCCGTTCCGCCTCCCGCACCTTCTGAAAGATGACCTGCTTCGCGGTCTGCGCCGCGATGCGGCCGAACTCGACCGAGTCCACGGGCACTTCATAGACATCGCCGATGCCGAGTGCGGCATCCTTTTCGCGGGCTTCCTCGGGGGTGAGTTCAGCGTCCGGGTTGACCTCTTCCTCTTCCTCAAGCTCCCGGTTCGGATCCAGCACCCGCCAGCAGCGGAACGTCTCGTAGCTACCGCTCTCGCGGTCGATGGCTACCCGGAACTCGGCGTTGTCGCGGCTTTTCTTCTTGGTTGCCATCGCCAGCGCCGACTCGATGGCGCCGAAGATGACGTCCTTGGGAACGCCCTTTTCCGCCGAAACGGAATCGACCACCATCAGAACTTCCTTCGCGTCCACGGCACTCCCCTCTATCGACCGGCGCTCGCCACGGCCGGGTGGTCATGGGCAACGTCGGCGGCGCCCGAATCCGGGGCTTCCGAGGCGAAGTCCGGCACGATGCGAGTGCGGCGAATCTGGCTCAAGGGAAGGAGAAATTCCTCCTCACCGATGCGAACGACGACATCCTCCCCCTCAACGCCGGCGAGGACGCCAACGAAGCGGCGGCGGCCCTCAAACGGGAAGGCGAGGCGCACATCCACCTGTTCGCCAACGGAGCGCTCGTAATGCTCGCGCCGGAACAGCACCCGATCGAGGCCAGGCGAGGAGATCTCCAGCCGATACTTCGTTGCGATGGGGTCTTCCACGTCGAGGAGCGCGCTCACTTGCCCGCTCACGCGTTCGCAATCGTCCAAGGTGACGTCGCCACCTTCCGCGCCGTCGATGAATACGCGCAAGAGCGCCGAACCACCACGAGGGCGGAACTCGACGCCCCAGATCTCGCAGCCGAGGGCGCGAATGGTCGGCGCCAGCATGGCTTCGATCTGCCGTTCCGTTGCGCTCAAAGAGCCCCCTTTCGTTCTTTCCGGGCCATCCATTGCCGCTGGCATTGCCTGCCAACGCGCACAAAAAATGGGCGAACAAACGCCCATCGGAGGTGCCGGCACAGCGCGCCACCTCCTCTGACGCGGCGCGCTTACCAACTCGGACCTGCCGCCTCACAAAGGCGCCAAGACCCATTCAGAAGGACCTGCAAGCAGGCCCATCGGTTTTGGTAGCGGGGGTAGGATTTGAACCTACGACCTTTGGGTTATGAGCCCAATGAGCTACCAGACTGCTCCACCCCGCATCAGGCGGCGGATTATAGGCGAGGCACCGCCGAACGCAACCGCAGATTTGGTGCGTTTCGGGGTGCCCAGGGCGGGTCGAGACGCCGGAAACCCCGGCGTGGCGCGTTGACTCGTGACTACGCCGGCGTGACTTCGCCCATGCCGTCCCATTCGCTCCAGTGGTCGCACATTTTGGCGATGGAGGTCTGGAAGGGGTCGTAGCTCGCCGGGTAGTCGAGGAAGTCGCCGTTGAGGGCGCGGTCGGGGTGGTCGGAGACGCCCCAGCCGACGCGCTTGTTGCCTTCCCACGGGTTCTCCGGGCGGTGGCGCCGGATGCGGAAGAAGACGTTCATACGTGGGTCATCGCTTAGGTTCGGCGTTGCCGTGTGCGGCAGGGAGTGAAGTGCGATTACCGCATCGCCTTCCTGCATGAGCACGGGGGTGAGTTCCGGCCAGGGCCAGAGTTCGTGCTCGAAGCGGGTGTCGGGATAGGTGTTCACCATGGCCGGCGGCATGATGCCGGCGAAGGCTTGGCCCTTTGGCATGGCCTGCAGGCGCGGCCAGTCCGGGCCGCCGCCGCCGATGGGGCCGCCGAGGTCGCGCTGGTGGCGGAAGAACGCTTCGACGGCTTCGTGGGCGCCGCGGCGGACGGAGAACTGGCCCTTGGCGGGGCGCAACTGGTCGTTCAGGCACACGCCAACCAACGCTGTGTAGCTGCCGATGGCGAGAGTTCGCGCTTGGTCTTGCCACAGCGGAGCGCCGCCGGCCGGGCCCATGGACTGCGGATCGCCGCGCTGTCCCCAAGTTTCGAGCGCTTCGCCAGACGCGAGGATTTCGCTTTGCGACATCGGGCAGAGCCCCGCCCAGCCGCCATCGACATGCGCCCCCGGAGCGGTCGCGGCAGTCACGGGGCGCCGTACCACCGCGTCTGAGAAGCGCGGCATCGTCACAGCAACCTGGGCGTTGACGGGAACGGTGTGCGGCCCCATTGCCTCCAGCATCACGTCGCGCAGCACCGAATCGTTATAAAGATCGTTGATAGCGGGACTGTCGCCGTGAACGATGCGGGTGGGGTCTTGATTGATGAGCGCCTTGGCGCGTTCGGTGACGGCCCGGGGCACGGCATTACGCAGGATCACGAAGCCATCGCGCTTGAGGCCGCGCTTCTCGACGTCGGAAAGGCTGGTCGCGTGCAGGTCTGGCATGGCTTTGGGTCGGTCGGGGTTTGGCGGCTTGCCAGCATAGCAGCCAGCCGGACCATCGCCGTAGGGGCGGGCTTGTCCCCGCCCGTCTTGACGGCGACGATTGTCGTTGGACTGGCGTAGGATGTATGGCCTGCAACGACGGTGGGGCACGACATGGCGGAAGCGGCGGTTTGGCAGTCGGATTACGGCGAGCACGAGGACGCGATGGTGGCGTATCGGGCCGATGGCGAGGCGCGGGCCTTGGCGCTTGGCAATCGCGGGCCGATTCGCTACGAGGCGGACGGGTCGCTCGATCGGGACATCGTGGCGTCGTATTGGGGGCACGGCTTCTATGTGTTCCAAGGGGTGATTGGCGCTCCTGAACTCGCCGACATCGAGCACGACGTGCAGGACATCATCGAGCGGGCGCCGACGGAGCCGCAGGGCAAGTTCGACATCCACGGCCGCCCGGCGCTGGCGTCGGACGGCAAGGGCGGCGGCATGGCGCTGGTTCGGCCGCTGTCCGATCCCATCGGCGGCACGGAGCGCAACAACGGACGTCACCCGGCTAAGATGATCGAGCCGGAGCTTCCCGACGGCGCCCCGGAATGGGTGCTGCAAGTGGTCGGCGGTTCGCTGCAGTTTTCCGATGCGGCGCTGAGGCTCTATGCCCATCCTGATCTCATGCGCGTGGCGGAGACGTTCAACGGCGAGGACTTCTCGCCCTTCAACGAGGTGATCTGGATCAAGCATCCGCGCCTCGGCGGCAGCGTCGCCTGGCATCAGGACGGCACCACGCACTGGGACACGGCCAATTTCCACAAGGGCAGCCACGGCTTCAACTTCATGGCGCAGCTCTATGGCTGCAATGCCGCCAACGGCCTTTGGGTGGTGCCGGGGTCGCACCTCGCCCAGGCGGACATCAAGGGCTGGTGCGATGCCGCCGGGTCAGACCGGCTGCCGAACGCGGTGCCGCTCCTGTGCGAGCCTGGCGACGTGGCCATCACCAACCGCCAAGCGGTGCATGGCTCGTTCGCCAACACCAGCGACGACTGTCGCGTGACCATCAACTTCGGCTTCCATCCTCGCAGGAGCGTGGTGGGCGCAAGGGGCAACGGCATCCATGCCCCCGGTAGCGACAAGCTGATCTACGACGAGGACCGCGTGCAGAAGCGCTCCCGCGTGCTCGGTCTCGCCATCGAGGCGCGCAAGCAGCGCTTCCCGGACGAGACGCCCTACGAATACAAGCCCTTTGCTGGCCGGACGTTCGAGTGGAACGACGCGGCCCGCGAAAGCCTGCGCGGCTACAACAAGCTCGACTTGGGGATCTAGCGCGCCCTTGCGGGCGCGTCGGGGGGGATCAACGCGAACATAGGGCACAAGGTAAACTACAACCCAAATGTCGAACGCTACCCCCAAAACGGGGTGTTAGTGGGGTAAA
>VXPR01000040.1 GCA_009839405.1 Gammaproteobacteria bacterium | reverse complement strand
GACATCCGCGAGACCTTCGCCCGGATGGCCATGAACGACGAGGAGACCGTCGCGCTGGTTGCCGGCGGACACACCTTCGGGAAATGCCACGGTGCGGGCGACGAGGCACTGGTGGGCCCCGAGCCCGAGGGTGCCGAAATCGCGCAGCAGAGCCTGGGCTGGGCCAACGGCCACGGCACAGGCAAGGGTGGCGACACGATCACCAGCGGCATCGAGGGTGCCTGGACGACAAACCCCGTGCAGTGGGACAACGGCTACTTCGACGTCCTGTTCGGCTACGACTGGGAACTGACGAAAAGTCCCGCCGGCGCCCACCAGTGGATACCGGCTGGCGGTGCCGGTGCGGACACGGTGCCCGATGCCCACGATCCGTCGAAGCGGCATGCGCCGATCATGACGACGGCGGACATGGCGATGCGGATGGATCCGGCGTACGAGCCCATTTCGAGGCGCTTCCACGCGAACCCCGACGAGTTCAAAGACGCCTTCGCCCGCGCCTGGTTCAAGATGACGCACCGCGACATGGGTCCGAAGGTGCGCTATCTCGGAGCGCTCGTGCCGGATGAGGATCTCATTTGGCAAGACCCCGTCCCGGCGGTAGACCACGCACTCATCGACGATGACGATGCTGACAGCCTGAAGGCCAAGATCCTGGCGTCCGGCCTGTCGGTCTCGGAGCTCGTCTCGGCCGCTTGGGCATCCGCCTC
Source organism: Gammaproteobacteria bacterium (assembly GCA_009839405.1). Classification (GTDB taxonomy): domain Bacteria; phylum Pseudomonadota; class Gammaproteobacteria; order Pseudomonadales; family Azotimanducaceae; genus VXYL01. The sequence goes on along the minus strand of VXPR01000040.1, from coordinate 4,191 downwards.
GACATTCCGCGGCTCGGACCTCCGCGGCGGGGCGAACGGGGCACGCGTTCGCCTTGCGCCACAGAAGGACTGGGAGGTCAACCAGCCCGACCAGTTGGCGCGCGTACTCGGCACCCTCGAGGGAATCCAGAAGGAGTTCAACGGCTCCGCAGCGGGTGGCAAGCAGGTGTCGCTCGCGGACCTGGTCGTCCTCGGGGGATGCGCCGGGGTCGAGCAAGCCGCCAGGAATGCCGGCCACGAGGCCACCGTGCCGTTCTCGCCGGGCCGCACCGACGCCTCGCAGGAGCAGACCGACGAGCACTCCTTCGCCGTGCTCGAACCGGCGGCGGACGCCTTCCGCAACTACCTCAAGGAGAGCTACGCGGTCTCCGCCGAGGAGCTGATGGTCAACCGGGCGCAACTGCTCACCCTGACGGCGCCGGAGATGACGGCTCTCGTCGGCGGCATGCGTGTGCTGGGCACGAACGTCGGTGGTTCCACCCAAGGCGTGTTCACCGACCGAGCCGGGTCCCTGACGAACGACTTCTTCGTCAACCTGCTCGACATGGGTACGACCTGGGCCGCGACGTCCGACGACCAGGACGAGTTCGAGGGCCGGGACCGCGCGACGGGCGAACTGAAGTGGACGGGCACCCGGGTGGACCTCATCTTCGGTTCGAACTCCGAGCTGCGGGCACTCGCCGAGGTCTATGGATGCGCAGACTCCGGCGCGAAGTTCGTCAACGACTTCGTGGCGGCCTGGACCAAGGTGATGAACCTCGGCCGGTACGACCTCGCTTGACTCGCGGGCACTGCCCGGGCAAGGAGGCCGCGACGATCGCAAGGTCGTCGCGGTCCCGTTCCGCGACGTAGCGGGTCGCTTCCGGAGTTCTTTCCGCGTCACCACTTGGTGCGCACACTCGGCTTGCGGTGGACGACTATCGCGAGACCGGCTTCCCTCGCCCCCAATGGGCTCCCCTGCACGCCAAGTACGTTCGACGTGACTACCCGATGGAGTTGCGGGCGCTGGGGAAGCGTTCGATTCCGAGTTCGGCGCGGACGGTGCGGCCGAGATCGGCCTGCATGTCGTCCACCGGGATGCCGATGGCGTCGGCGATGCGGACCATGCGCTGGAAGTTTGCGGCGACGCCGGCTGCGTCCACCAGAGCGGCGGCGCCGGCGGCCTTGAGGAGTTCCGCTCTACGTTCCGGCAGGTCTGGCGAACGCATCGCAACCGCTTCGGCAAAGCGCATGAGCTGTGGGCCGAACTCGATGCCGATGGCGGCGCTGTCGGCATCGCCGTTGATCGCTTGAAGATCGACTTCGGAGGAGGTCACCTGCGCGCTCACACGGAGCATCGTCGCGTGGGAGTTGGTTCAGTAGAAGCACTCGTTCACTGCCGAGACGCGACCGGCGATGAGTTCCATCTGCATGCGGGTGAGGGAGCGCGCCTCGTCCTTGACGAAGTTCTGCATTCCCGCGAACGAGAGGTATTGCGCGGAGGCAATCGCCCGCCAGTCGCGCAAGGCCTCGGGTACAAGGCTCAGTGCCCGCACGACATTGGCGGTGCGCATGGGCGGCCACAGGTCCGCTTCCTTGCCGACCGCGCCGTCCGGCGGCACGGTGGGGACATAGCCGATGTCTTCGCTCAGCACCGCGGGTTGGTAGCGGGTGATGTCACCCTGCCTTGGCGCCGGCAAGGGTTCGAGGCCCAGGCCAAGGGCGCGGTGAAACTCGTCGATGCTGAAGACCGCCACCACGATGCCCACGAGTTCCACGTAGGCCGGCTTGGAGAGGCTTGAAGCTGCGTTGTCTTCGACATAGCTGCGCGTGATGCGTCCCTGGTCGGTGACGATGCGATGCACCGCATCGACGACGATTTCCGGCAGTTCACCGTCGTGGTCGTGCAGGCCCTGCACGGCATTGGGCGATAGCGCAGCCTTGCGGGCGATGCAGAGGCGGCAATCCAGGGCACCCCGTGACGCCTTGGCGATGGCGACTCGTTCCTCGCCGCTCCACCAGCTTCCGGGCCCGGCTAACCGTTGCCAGAAGGCGCGGTGTTCGCGGCCGATGTCGTCGCGGATCGGGTATGGGGCGTCGTCGCGATAGTGGAAGGCGGTCATCGTGGCTGCCAGTCGTAGATGCGCGCGAGGCTGCCGCCCATGAGCGCGGCTCGGTCGGAATCCGACAGCCGCGCCGTGACCCGGAATGCCTCCACCGCGTGCTCGGGAGAGACGACGTTGACGGCGCGGGTCCAGTCCGTGCCCCAGAGGCAGCGTTCGATGCCGAAGGCGTCGAACACGCGCGCCAGGGGGTCCCAGATATCCGCGAACGGGAACGGTTCGCGGGCGAGCGTGCAAGCGCCGGACACCTTGATGGCCACGTGGTCGAACCGGGCCAGCGCCAGCACGTCATCGAGGTCCGCGAAGGGTTCGTCCGGAGGCGGCGGGGCGAAGGGTTGCCGGAGGGCGAGGTGGTCCACGACGAGTTGGGTGTTCGGGTGGCTGGCGGCGGCGCCGGCAAACGCGGCGAGATTGCCCCAGCAAAGCACGTTCACCGGCAGCCCGAGGCTCGCGCCGGCGGCGAAGATGCGGTCGATCCCGTCGCGGGAAGGGGCAGGGGCCGGCGCACCCATCATGAGCCGCGCGCCGACAACGCCGGGCTGCCGCGCCCACTCGGCCATCTCGTTCGCGACATCCGGGGACTCGGGATCGAACGGCTTGATTAGGCCGAAGCGATCCGGATGCTGCGCCCTGACTTCCTGCGCGTAGCTGGCGTCGTAGCGATACATGGCCCAGGGCGAAACGAGCAGGGCGCCATCGACGCCGAGTTCGTCCATCTTCGCGACCATCTGATCGCCGGTTGCCTCTTCCGGCCCGGCGAGCGTGCCCGCCCACGGCCGTTCGGGCCGGTTGCGCTCATAGCAATGCACCTGCGCGTCGATCACCGGCGTCGCGTTGTCGGACATGGTTGGGGCCTGATGCAATGGCGACCGCTGAAGTCTAATCCCTGTGAGCTCTTCCAACTCGCCGAGGACGCGCGGACGGGACAAGCCCGTCCCCTACGAAGGGCCCTTTGGGGGCGAGTGGTATGGTTGCCGTTCGCCTTTACTTGGATCGAGTCATGGCCGAAGCAGCCGTTTCCGTTGAGGCGCCCACCGCGGCGGAGCACGCCGCTTCGATGGCGGAATACATGCGTGCCGGGGAGCGTCGCGGGCGAGCGATCGGCAATCGCGGGCCGGTTCGGTTCGCTTCCGGCAACGTGCTCGCGGACGAGATTCTCGAAGCCTATTGGGAGCACGGGTTTTACGTCTTCGAGAACGTCATCGGCGCCGAAGAGCTCGAGGAACTGCGTGCCGCAATGGCGGAAATGCTCTCCCGAGCGCCCGTTGCGAAGGACGCGGAAGTGGACGCTGCCGGGCGCCCAGCGCTCGGCAGCGAGTTCAAGCGCCCCACCTTCACTTGGGTGCGGCCCTTGAGCGATCCGGTCGGCGGCACGGAACTCGTGGGCGGGCGCCACCCGTCGAAGATGGTGGAGCCGAAGCCGCGGGAGGATGCGCCCAAGGAAGTGCTGCATCTGGTGTATGGCATGTGCCAGACGATGGACGCGGGCCTGCGCCTGTACGGCCACCCGCAACTGCTCGCCATTGCCGAGAACATCAATGGCGCGGACTTCACCCCATTCAACGACGCCATCTTCGTCAAGCAGCCAGGTCTAGGTGGCTCCGTGGCGTGGCATCAGGATGGCCTTACGCACTGGAACTCGCCGGATTGGAACGAGGGCATCCACGGCTTCAACTTTCAGGTGCAGCTCTATCCCACCACGCCCGGCAACTGCCTGTGGGTGGTGCCCGGCACGCACAAGCGGGGCAAGCTCGACATAAAGGCGATGGTGAGGGCCAACGGCGGCTCCGAACGCCTGCCGGATGCGGTGCCGCTAACCTGCCAGCCGGGCGACGTGACGATGGTGAATCGCCAGATGCTGCATTGCTCGTTTGCCAACACTTCGCCAGACCTTCGCATTTCCATGACGTTCGGGTTCCACCGTCGCACCTCGGTGGTGGGCGCCCGCAGCGTGCTCGGTGCCAACGATGGCGAGCTTTACGACGAACAGCGCGTCTTCGACCGCAGCGCGGTCATTGCCGTCGCCATCGATGCCCGTCGGCAGCGCTTTCCGGACGAGGAGGCGTATGTCTATCAGCCCTTTGTGGGC
>VXPR01000220.1 GCA_009839405.1 Gammaproteobacteria bacterium | reverse complement strand
CCACCGCGGCGCCTTCCTGCGCCAAGAGCAGGGCGTGCGTGCGCCCCAAGCCGCCGCCGGCGCCGGTGACCAGCGCGACCTTGCCGTCCAACATTCCCATGAAGTCCTCCGATAGAATCGATTTGCGCGCTTAGGGCAGCGCGGAAGGCGCGCATGATATAGCGGACAGGCGACGAAATGCGGCGCGGTTTTTGGGGTTTTTGAGCGTTTCGGAGGGCGATGTGGGAGATCTCTTTGACATGAGCGGCAAGGTTGCGCTCATCACCGGCGGCAGTCGCGGGCTTGGCCGTGCCATGGCGCTGGCGTTTGCCGAACGAGGCGCAGATATCGTCGTTACCAGCCGCAAGATCGACAACTGCGAGGCAGTGGCGGACGAGGTGCGGGCGCTGGGCCGGGAAGCGTTGGCTCATGCTTGCCACGTTGGCCATTGGGATGAACTGGGCGCACTCGCCGAGGCAGCGTACGACCGCTTTGGCAAGGTGGATGTGCTCGTCAACAACGCCGGCATGTCGCCGCTCTATCCGAAGCTCTCCGCCGTGACGGAGGATCTGTTCGACAAGGTGGTGGGCGTCAATCTCAAGGGCCCATACCGACTCTCCGCCCTCGTCGGCGAGCGCATGGCCGAGGGCGATGGCGGCGCCATCATCAACGTCAGCAGCACGGCGGCGGTTCACGCCACGCCCGACTCGGAGCCGTACGGCGCCGCCAAGGCCGGCATCAACTCCCTCACCCTTTCCTTGGCGCGTGGCTTTGGCCCGAAGGTTCGCGTCAACTGCATTCAGGCCGGCCCGTTTCTCACCGACATCTCCAAGGCCTGGGACATGCCCTCCTTCGAACGCAACGCCAAGGCGAACATCGCCTTGCAGCGCGGTGGCGAACCGGAAGAGGTGGTGGGCGCGGCACTCTATCTCGCGAGCGACGCTGGCAGTTTCACCACCGGCACCATCATTCGGGTGGACGGCGGCTCCTTTTGAGCCGCGCAGGGGCGACCATCGTTGTTGCCCACGGGTCGAACCGGCGCCGCTCTCAGCGCGGACACGGGTGAGGACAAGCCTCGCCCCTACGAGTCCGTGGCTAGCGCTTGGGCAACGGCGGGGGACACATCCTCGCCGGTGAGGCGTTCGTAGGTCTCGAGCCAGCCGGGGTTGGCGAGGTTGATTTCCAGTACGTAAGGCCACGCCATGTCGATGGCGGCGAAGCCCACCCCTTGGTGTAGTAGGCGGCCGGCCAGCCTTTGCGCGAGTGCCAGCTCGTCGGGTTCGAGCGTTGCCGGCATCGGAGTTGCGCCGGCGTGGAGGTTGCCGCGATGGTCGCTTGGCGCCTTGCCGTAGGCCCCCATCACCTGGCCCCCGGCCAAAAGCACGCGCCGTTCGCCTCGTTCCATGGGAATGCGTCGTTGCAGCAAGGCATAGCGACCGTCCTGGGTCAGGTGGCCGAGGATCGCGCCGACATTCGCATCGCCAGCGCGCAACAGGTACACGTCCCTGCCGAAGCTCCCCGCCGGCGGCTTGCCGATCCACTCTCCGCCGGACTCGATCAAGGCCGCAAGCGTGGAAGGATCGTTGGAGACGTGCGACTCCGGCTGTGGAATGTCTGGATGGTCCAGATAGAGCGTGACCTTGCCGTGCTGGCGCAAGAGTGCCTCGGGCGTGTTGACGAAGCGTTCTTGTGGCAGGGCCCGCAGCATCTGCATTCGGTCGAGGAAGGTGGCCGCTGCGCCAAAGCCCAGCACGAAGTACCGGTCGCGACCTGCAAGGTCCAAACGCCCGCAGTCTGGATCGACTCCGGTAAGTCGCCGGCCATCGAGGGTGAGCGACTCGTGGTCGATGCACGCGACCGTCCAGCCAGCCTCGCCGAAGGCACGGGGCAGGCGCTCGCGGTTGTCGTTGGCGGAACGGCCACCGAATGGCAGCAGGAAGGCGATGCTCGGCATGGTGGCGGAAATCGTCGGCGGGGGCGCATCTTACGCCGACCGAACACCGTGCTCCGGCTCCGGGGTGCTGCCGGCGGTGGGTGTATGATCGAAATCATGCGTGATTACAGCCTGCTACCAGCCGAGGTTCCGGCCTTTGTGCCGGAGGTGCTTGATGGCGCCCGGCGGGAGGAACTCAAGGAGCGGATTCGGGAGCTCCTGCGCGAGCGGGGGGCCGCGTTGGTGGCGCATTACTACGTCGATGGCGATGTGCAGGATGTTGCTGAAGAGACGGGCGGGTGCGTGGCCGACTCGCTGGAGATGGCGCGATTTGGGCGGGATCACCCGGCGGACACGCTCATCGTCGCTGGCGTTCGGTTCATGGGCGAGACGGCGAAGATCCTCTCGCCGGAGAAGCGGGTGTTCATGCCGACGCTGAAGGCGGAGTGCTCGCTCGACATCGGCTGCCCGCCGGACGAGTTCCGCGCCTTTTGCGAGGCGAATCCCGACCGCACGGTGGTCGTCTATGCCAACACGTCCGTGGCGGTGAAAGCGATGGCGGATTGGGTGGTTACGTCGAGCGTAGGCCTCAAGATCGTCGAGCATCTCGCGGCCCGCGGCGAGAAGATTCTGTGGGCGCCGGACAAGCATCTCGGCGCCTACATCGCTGCCAAGACCGGCGCCGACATGCTGCTGTGGAGCGGCGCTTGCGTCGTCCACGAGGAGTTCAAGTTTCAGGCGCTGCTCGACATGAAGTCGGTGTATCCGGACGCCGGGGTTCTGGTGCATCCGGAGTCGCCGGCGGCGGTGATCGACATTGCCGATTGCGTGGGCTCCACGAGCCAGATCATTAGGGCCTCGCAGGAACTTCCGCACCAGACCTTCATCGTCGCCACCGACCGGGGCATCTTCCACAAGCTGCGCAAGGAATCGCCGGGCCAGCGGTTCATCGAAGCGCCGACAGCGGGGGACGGCGCCACCTGCCGCAGCTGCGCACATTGCCCTTGGATGGCGATGAACGAACTGCAAGCCCTTGCCGACACCCTCGCACGGCTCGATCCTAGCGAGGGGAGGCCCCTCGCGCTCCCCCAAGCTGAAGGCTCCGAATCGCCGAACGAGATACTCGTGGATGCCCAGACCGCGAAGCGGGCATTGCGACCGCTCGACCGGATGCTGAGCTTCAGCGCATGACCTCCGGCGGCGGGCGACTGCCGCAGTGCAATCTCCCTCACATTCGCCGCGAACCGGATCGCGCCGATCACGTTTGTCGGGAGCGCGAGTTGTGAGTCTAGGCTTGGCGTGCGTGGACGGCGCCAGCGGCTTCATCGGCTCGCATCTCACAGCGCATCTTCGTGCCGTTGGATGGGAGGTGGAAGAGGCAAGCGTTCGGGCAGGGCGGCCGATTGCGATGCCGCAGGGGGCCACGGTGTTCCACTTGGCTGGCCTCGCGCACGATGCCGGTGCCGATGGACGGACCCTGATGCGTGCCAATCGCGACTTGACCTTGGCGGCGTACGAAGCTGCCGTCCTGGCCGAGGCGCGGGCTTTCGTCCATGTCAGCAGTGCGACGGTGTTGGGGCGAGGGCATGACGTTCCCGCCGACGAGCGTGCGCCGCTCAATCCCGCCGGTGCCTACGCCGTCAGCAAGGCGGAGGCGGAAATGGCGTTGCGGGAAGCGGTGGGCGGCGTTCCGGTTGCCATCGTGCGCCCCCCACTCGTGTACGGCGCTGGCGTCAAGGCCAACTTCCTGCGTCTCCTCGGTTGGATCGCTCGGCGGCGTCCGGTGCCGGTTGTCGCCAATGCGGGTCGGCGGAGCTTCGTCTCGGTGGGGAATCTGACCCACGCGCTAGACGCCATCGCCCGGGCAACGCCGACGCAGGAGCCGTGCATAATCTGGCATGTGCGGGATGGTGCGGATGTGGCCTTTGACGAACTTTGCCGGCGACTCGGTGATGCGCTTGGTGCACCGGCGCGCACCTGGCGCGTGCCGCAGCCGCTAGCAAGCCTGGGGTTGGGGCTTGCGCGCCAGGGCGGCGGCTCGAACCCGTTCGAAGCGTTCCGCCTCGATGACACGTTGCTGCGACGCGAACTTGACTGGCGGCCCCTGGAGTCGCTCGACAAAGGGCTTGGCGAAGTGGCGCGCTGGTTTCGCACAGTCGAAGCTGGCGCATGAGTAACGAGGGCCCCGGAAGGGCGTCGTTTGCGCTGTGAAGGGCATTGACGTAGCGGCGGTCATAGGTGCAGGTGCCGCTTTTCTCGTGGCGTTTTTGATTGCCTTGCTCGTGCGGCGGTTCGCTCGCCGGCTCAGGCTTGTGGCTGCGGCCAACGCCCGCAGTTCGCACGCTGGGGAGACACCGACCGGAGGGGGCCTCGGCATCGTCGTTGCCTTGCTCGCGTGGTTTGCTCTTGCGGCGCGCTTTGGCGAAGGCACGCCGGCTTCGACGCTCTTCGCCAGCGGCGCTGTGGTCGCCATCATTGGCTTGCTTGACGACCTTGAGGACCAGTCGCGCACTCTTCGCCTCGTCTGTCAGCTCGCCGCCGCCGGGATTTGCGTCGTCTGGCTCTTCCACACGACTTTGTGGTTTGACGTGGTGCTGATCTTGCTCGCCGTGTGGTTCGTGAATCTCTACAACTTCATGGACGGCATTGACGGGCTTGCGGCTTCCCAAGGCGCGGCCTTTGCTCTCGGCGCTCTTGCGGTGGGCGATGCGAACCTCGCGGCCGGCAGCCTGCTCGTGCTCCTGGCCGCCTGCGCGGGCTTCCTGTGCCTGAACTGGGCGCCGGCGCGGGTGTTCATGGGCGACGTATGCAGCGGCTTTCTGGGCCTCGTCGTGTTCGTGCTGGCGCTTTGGCTGCACGCGACCGGAGAGGTTCACGTCGCCGCGAGCGCCATCCTCCTCACCGTGTTCTGGTTTGACGCCACTTGGACGCTGTGTGTCAGAATCTTCACGGGGCAGCGATTCATGGAAGCGCACCGATCCCATCTCTAC
>VXPR01000007.1 GCA_009839405.1 Gammaproteobacteria bacterium | reverse complement strand
TCGCAACTGCTGGCCTACGGGTTCGCTTGCGCTCACCCTCCGGCTAGGGGCCAGCCCGATTAAAGCGGGCCTCGCGCTTCTCCATGAACGCGGTCACCGCTTCGCTGTGGTCCGGCAGGCGGCGGGCGATCTGATCGCGGATGCCCTCCCGCTCCATGACCGCCTCCAAGTCGGCATCCATGGGATTCCGGTTCAGAAGCTCCTTGATCATCATCACGGCGGGCGTCGAGTTGTTGGCGATCTCGTTCGCCTTCGCGAGCGCCGTGTCAAACAGCGCATCCGGTTCCACCACCTCCGTCACGAGACCAAGCCGATGTGCCTCCTCGCCCGGCACCATGCGCCCGGTGAGGCACATGTCGGTGGCGGGGCCGAGGCCGATGAGCTGCGCGAGCAGCCGGGTGGAGCCGAGTTCCGGCATCAACCCCATCTTGATGAAGCGGATGCTGAGGCGCGCTTCCGTGGAGGCGATGCGCACATCGAACGGCAGGATCATGGTGAGACCAACGCCTACCGCATAGCCGTTGATGGCCGCCACGGTGGGCTTCGACTCGCGGATGAAGTGCGTGAAGGATGCCCCGCCACGGCGCAGCGGCTCGCCGGCGCCCTTCTTGTTGGTCTCGGCGCGCTGAGCGAAGACGCCAATGTCGGCGCCAGCGCAAAACGCCCGGCCCTCGCCCGTAACGAGGATCGCGCCGATGCCGTCGTCTTCGTTCCAGGCCGTGATCTGCTCGACGATCTCGCCGGACATCGTGTCGGTCCAGGCATTCAGCCGTTCCGGACGGTTCAGCCGAATGACGCCGACCCGATCGTGCGTCTCGGCGATGATTTGCTCCCAAGCCACGTAAACTCCCTCCCAAGGCGATCACAAACTGCCGGCAAGTGTAACCGCACGTCCTACGATGCCGGCGCGAGCATCCGGAAGGCGCAGTCGATCTCCTCGGCCGGCACCTCTGGGTGCAGGCCGGGGTTCGCGTGCAGACGCTTGTCGTCGCTCGCGAAAGCGTCGAACAGGGCAAGACAGCCGTCGCGCGGGAACAACTCGTCCTCAAGCTGCATGAGGAAGAGCAGGCGGCAGCGAATCTCGGCCGCGTCCGTGGCCAAGCGCTCCGCAAGGGGGGCGACGGCACCGGTTGTGCCGAGGAGGCCCAGCACTGCCGCCGTCACTTCCGGCAGCGTCGCAAGGAGCGGCACGCCAAAGATGGAACCCATCGACAGCCCGAAATAGCGGATTTCCCCGACTGCGACCCTTCCCTTGGCCGCATCGAGTGCCGCGTGCCAGTCCGCCACCATGTCGTCGACGAATCCTTCGCGACGCATTTCGTCGCCAAACGCGGCGCGTCCGCCAGGGCCGACCTGGCGCAGGCCATGCACGGGCCCGTCGATGGAGAGCGACGCGCAGCCAACCTCCGCCAAGCGATGCGCCAGATGGCAGATGGGCGCCTGGTAGCGATCGCCAGAGGCGCCGTGGCCGAACAGCACGAGCGGTACGTCGTCTGGCACGCCTTCCGGCACCCACAGTGCCCCAGTGATGGGCCGCTCGCTGCCCTCGCGCTGAATCCGAAACTCCCGCACCGATGCCCCTGCAGCATCCGTCGCTCCCCACCAAGTCATGGACGATCCTCCCGTTTATAGTCGCTCGCCTTGTGAAGGGAGCCATCATGTCCATGACCGAAGCGGACCTGCAAGCCGCCCTGCCCGATCTCACATCCACGATTCACGCCCCGGGCCTCAATGAGGCCGTGGAAGTGGTGCGGGACGGCTGGGGCATTCCCCACATTGGCGCCGCCTGCACGAGCGATGCCTTCTTCGCCCAAGGCTTCACCGCCGCTCAGGATCGCCTCTGGCACATGGACTACGACCGCCATCGCGCGCTCGGTCGCTGGGCGGAGTTCGCCGGCGAGTCGGGGCTCGCGGAAGACCGATTGATGCGGCGATTCGACGTGGAGCGCGCCGCCAAGGCCGACCTCGATGCATCGAGCGATGCCGCGAGGGCCATGCTCGCGGCGTATGCGGCGGGCGTGAACGCCTTCCTCAAGACCACCCGCATGCTCCCCATCGAGTACCGCCTGCTAGGCCTGGCGCCAGAACCTTGGCAACCGTGGCATTGCCTGGCCGTGTACAAGGTGCGGAACATGCTGATGGGCACCTTCGAGGCCAAACTCTCGCGCGTGCGCATGGCCCTCGCCATCGGTGCCGAACGGGCTGCGCCGCTGTTCCGGGGCTATCCGGACGACAGCCTCGTGTCGGTTCCGCCGGGCGCAAGCTACGGCGGCGAGGAGCTGCGGTGCCTGGACGAACTCGCCGCTTCTCTGAGCGAACTCGGCTGGATGGACGAGACCGCCGGCGGCAGCAACGCCTGGGTGATCGCCGGTTCCCGCACGGCATCAGGGCTTCCGCTCGTGGCCGGCGACTCGCACCGCGCCCTCGACACCCCCAATGTGTACTACCAGACGCACATCACCTGCCCCGAGTTCCGCTGCAGCGGCTACGCCCTCCCCGGCGTTCCGGGGATGCCCCACTTCAGCCACACGGAGCACGTCGCCTGGGGCATGACGCATGGCATGGGCGACTACCAAGACCTCTTCATCGAGCGCTTCCGCGGCGCGGACGATGCGCTCGAATACGCCTACCGCGACGAGTGGCTTCCGGCGGAAGTCTCGACCGCCACCCTCGCCGTGCGGGGCGGCGAGCCGAAGACGCTCACCGTCGTCCGCACGCGCCACGGCCCCATCATCGCCGGCGACCCCAAGGCCGGCTATGGCATCGCCTTCCAGCACACCGGCACGCACAGCGGCACGGCCTGGCCCAACACGCTGCACGACCTGCTCGTGGCACGCTCGGCGGACGAAGCGGAGGAGGCGCTCCGGGAATGGACCGAGCCCGTCAACAACTTCGTCTATGCCGACGTGCAGGGCGAGTTTGGCTATCGCTATCGCGGCCGCATTCCGAAGCGACGCGCCGCCAACGCCTGGGCACCGGTGCCGGGCTGGAGCGGCGAGCACGAGTGGCAAGGCCAGATCCCGTTCGAGGAAATGCCCCACGCGCGCAATCCCGACGCCGGCTTCGTCGTGACCTGCAACAACGCGCCCACCACCGCCGACTACCCGCACTACATCAATACCTTCTTCGCGCCCGACTGGCGTGCGCGGCGAATCACCGATCGACTCGGCGAGATTCCACCGGCCACCGCGACGCTGGCAGACATGGCGTCCATCCACGCAGAACGCAACTCCATTCCCGCTCAGGTCTTCGTGCAGCGCGTGCGCGAGCTCTCGCCAGCGGACGCCGACGTTCGTGCCGCGCGCGACATCGTCGCGGCGTGGGACGGTCGCATGGATCGCGGATCCGCCGCAGCCGCGATCTACGGCGCAGCCCGCACCTATCTCTATGCCGATGTCGCCCGCGCCGCGCTCGGCGAGGTGTCCGAGGCAAGCTTGACGCCAACGCACCCCTTGGCGCGCGGCGCCGCCTCGCATCTCGGAACGCTGTACGCGCAAGCAGTCGCCGCCATGGCCCGCAACGACAACACCTGCCTCGCTGCTGACGAAACCTGGCTGGGCCGCATCGAAGTGGCACTCGCGAGTGCCGTCAAGGAACTCCGCACCCGACTCGGCGACGAAATGAGCCAGTGGAGCTGGGGTGGAGTCCACGGCACCCGCCCCCGCCATCCGCTGTCGAAGGCCTTCCCCGATTGCGCGGCCCTGCTCGACCCGCCCGCTCTCTCCACTCACGGAGACGGCGACACGCCGCTGGCCGGGGCCTATTCCATGACAGAGCGCTTCGTCGCCACGGTGATGTCGGTGAACCGCTACATCCACGATCCGTCGGATTGGAGAAACTCCCGCTGGATCGTTCCCTTGGGCGCTTCCGGCCACCCCGGCAGCCGGCACTACGCCGACCAGGCCAAGCTGTGGGCGGATGTCGAGACGATTCCCCAACTCTGGGACTGGACCGACATCCGCGCCGCCGCAGGGAGCACGCAAACGCTCATCCCCTCTCCAGAAGATGGCCAGGGGCTATGATCTCCCACAAGGTAGCCGCAGCGTAGGGGAGCAGCCATGGCCGCAGACATCGTGCCGCTCAAGGGTGCGATCGCCAACCTCAACTGGTTCGACGCCCAGCGCAAGCACTACGAAACCCCCGACCAGATCGCTCGACGCTTCCGCTTGCCGGACGACGCCGGAATGCGCGCCTTCTGTCAGGGCGCGGCGTCCGTGCTGGACCGCCACACCGTGCAGTTTGTGCGCCGGCTGCCCTTGACCGCCGATGCCGCGTGGAGCTATCTGTCCGAGCCCGAACGGGTGGAGCAGTGGCTGCCGGGTGCCCGATGGGGCCTGGAGAAGGGAGCGGAATGGAGCCTCCCGCTAGCCGGTGCGGAAGGCAAGGTCGCGGACTTGGAACCACTTCAAAGACTGAAGCTCGAAGCCAACACCGGCGCCTGGACCCGGTTCGAGCTTCACGATGCCTCGGGCAGCGCCCGCGCCCGCAGGGACATCCCGAACTACCAAGGCCCCATCACCGAAATCCAGCTAACCGACTGCCTTCCGCCCAACGCCGAAGTGCCCCAACCCTTGCCGGACGCCACTGCCGAACACGTAGCCCAGCCCGGTGGCGTCGGCACCCACTGGGTAAGCCAAGTGGCAAACTGGCACCACGCGGCAACCCTCCTGCAAAAGCTCGCCTTCGCGAACGGCAACGCCTACTGGTCCCCCGAACTCGCTGTCGGCCTCGACCACACGGCCCTCATCGCCGCCTACGCCAAGCTGCTCGCGGCGTACCACAAGGGCTAGCAGCCTGCGCCGTCGAAAACGGCGCTGTGCGAAAGACGAGTGACAGGAGGGGCTTCGTTCGGAGACTGTGGCGTACGGGCGTTGGGTCGGCGGCCCCCCCTCCGAGAAAAGCGGGGACGCT
>VXPR01000094.1 GCA_009839405.1 Gammaproteobacteria bacterium | reverse complement strand
CCCCCCCACGGCGTCTTGCGGCGCGCGCTGGGCCTCGGCGGGGGGGGCGGGGGCCCTCCCCCCGAGCTTTGCGTGGGGTTTGGCGGGCATGCTCGCCCTGACGGCGCGTCGGCAGTTCGCTGGCGCGAACTGCTGGCACATGCGTGGATCGTCGTCCGCAAAAGGGGGGCATTCATGGATAATTCCCGGGCTCGAACGGCCTAAGGAGTGAACGTGACGAACCCGATCGAGAGTGCCCGCAAGGCATTGCTGGATGCTGGGGAGATCGGCGATGGCGACGTGGATCGTCTGCTTGGGCGACTCACCTCGAAGCAAATTGACACCGGCGAGCTGTTCTTCCAGGTCAGCCGCAACGAGAGCTGGTCGCTCGAGGACGGTCGCGTCAAGGACGGCGCCTATCACGTCGACCGCGGCGTCGGCGTGCGCGCCGTCAGCGGCGAACGCACCGGGTTCGCGTACGTGAACGACATTGCCCTGCCGCGCCTCGCCGAGGCCACCGACGCCGCGCGCAGCATTGCGCGGAGCGGCGGCAACGCCATCGCCGGACCCGTGTCGTCCGGGACGCCGGCGCCCCGCTACGGAGCGGTGGATCCGCTTGCTTCCGCTGGCGAGACGGACAAGGTTGCGCTGCTCTCCCGCATCGATTCGTTCGCCCGGGGCCTTGATCCGGCGGTTCGGGAAGTTCACGTCACCGTGGCGCTCAATCAGGACATCAATCTTGTCGTCGCCACCGACGGCACGCTGAGTGCCGATGTGCGGCCCATGGCGCGCTTCTCCATCGAGGTCATCGCCGAACGCGACGGTCGCCGCGAGCGAGGCGTGAGTGGCGGCGGCGGCCGCATCGATGCCGCGTGGCTGTTCGACACCGACGCCGCCGAAGGCTACGCCCGGGAGGCGGTGCGTGCTGCGCTGGTCAACTTGGATGCGGTGGACGCACCGGCTGGCGCCATGCCCGTGGTGCTCGGCCCCGGCTGGCCCGGCGTGCTGCTGCACGAAGCCGTCGGCCACGGCCTCGAAGGCGACTTCAACCGCAAGGGCACGTCCGCCTATGCCGGGCGCGTTGGCGAGACCGTGGCATCGAAGCTGTGTACGGTGGTGGACGACGCGACGCTGGCGGACCGGCGCGGCTCCCTCACGGTGGACGACGAAGGCACCCCCGGCGAGCGCACGGTGCTGATCGAAGACGGCGTGCTGCGCGGCTACATGCAGGACAAGATGAACGCCCGCCTGATGGGCGTTGCCAGCACCGGCAACGCCCGCCGCCAGTCCTATGCCCATCTGCCGATGCCGCGCATGACCAATACCTTCCTGCTCGCCGGCGAGAGCGAGCCGGAGGAGATCCTCGCCAGCGTTGATCGTGGCGTCTATGCCGTGAGCTTCGCCGGCGGCCAGGTGGACATCACCAACGGCCAGTTCGTGTTCTCGGCCACCGAGGCGTACCTGATCGAAGACGGCAAGGTGACCGCACCCATTCGCGGCGCCACCCTGATCGGCAACGGCCCCGACGCGATGCACAAGGTGTCGATGGTGGGCAACGACCTCGAACTCGACGCCGGCATTGGCGTATGCGGCAAGGAAGGCCAAGGCGTCCCGGTGGGCGTCGGCCAGCCGACGCTGAAGATCGATGAGTTGACGGTGGGCGGCACCGCCGCCTGACCCACGACCCGACGACACCCAACAAGGAACGGGGCAGCGATGGAAGCCATGGACATGGCAGGGCTCGCAGGCGAGCTCAAGGATTTGGTGGGGCGGATTCTCGACGAGGCGAAGCGCCAGGGGGCGACGGCGGCGGAAGTGTCCGTCACCGACGATGCCGGGCTCGCCGTCAAGGTTCGCAACCGCGAACTCGAGACCGTGGAGTTCACCCACGACCGCGGCTTCGGCATCACGGTTTTCGATGGCCAGCGCAAGGGCAGCGCATCCACCTCCGATGCCAGCGAGGACGCCGTGCGGGGCACCGTGCGGGCGGCGCTCAACATCGCCCGGTTCACCGAGGAGGATCCCTGCAACGGCCTCGCCGCGGCAGAACTCATGGCGCGAGAGCTACCGGAACTCGATCTGTACCATCCGTGGCCGCTCGATGTGCCGGAGGCGGAGCGCCGGGCACTCGAAACCGAGGCGGCGGCATTTGACCACGACGCACGCATCACCAACTCGGAAGGCGCGGAGGTGTCCAGCCACCGCAGCTGCTCGGTCTATGGCAACAGCCACGACTTCGTCGAGGCCTTGCAAGGCACGCGCCACAGCGTCTCGGTGAGCGTCATCGCCGAAGAAGGCTCGCGGATGCAGAACGACTATTGGTACACGATGGGGCGCGTCGCCGATGCCTTGGACGACCACCAAGCGGTGGGACGCAGGGCGGCGGAGCGTGCCGTGGCCCGGCTCGGCGTACGACCGGTGGCGACCGGCCAGCATCCGGTGCTGTTCGATCCGCAGATGGCGTCCGGCCTCGTCGGCCATCTCATTGGTGCGATCAGCGGCGGCGCCCTTTACCGCAAGGCGTCATGGCTGCTCGACTCCCTCGGCAGGAAAGTGATGCCGAGTTCGATGTCGCTGGTGGAGAATCCGCACCTGACACGCGGCATCGCCAGCACGCCCTTCGACGGCGACGGCGTTGCAACGCGGGCCAAGGCCTTCGTCGAGGAGGGCGTGGTGGCGAGTTACGTGCTTGGCAACTACGCGGCCAAGCGTCTCGACATGGTCACCACCGGCAACGCCGGGGGCGTGTTCAACCTCGAAGTGCAAACCGAGCGCAAGCCGGTTCAGGAGCTGATGCGCGAGATGGGCACGGGGCTCATGGTTACACACCTCATGGGGCAGGGGATCAACCGCGTGACCGGCGACTACTCCCGCGGCGCCTCCGGCATCTGGATCGAGAACGGAGAACCCGTTCACGCCGTGGACGAAGTGACCATCGCCGCCAACCTCGCGGACGTCTACCGCAACATCGTCGCCGCCGGCGACGACGTGGACCGCCGCGGCGTCATCCACGTCGGCTCCCTGCTGGTGGACGGGATGACAGTGGCGGCTTCGTAGTCCTCACAAGCGGCCACATTGGTCGCACGGGATGTCCTTAGGATAGCGCCTCGACCGCTTGGTTCGGAGTCATGGCCGGAATTGGAGAGCGTGCGAAGTCATTGACGTTGCGCGTCACGATGTAGCCCGCCTTTCATGCGCTGGCAGCGGTAACCTGCATCGCGTCTTCGAAGTCCGACATCCCAAGGGAAATCGCGTAGCGGATGTCCGCTGTCGCTGTAGGCACGACGGCCACGAACTGAAGTAGATCCCCAATGAAGGCGCGTGTGTTCGCGTCTCCGCGCCCAGACTTCACCAAGTAGTAGAAGTTCGAAAGCGTGTGCCACGCGACGAACGCTTGGCAACGACCGCGCTCGGCGCGATCAAGGAAGTCGGCGGACGCCTCCGAGTGGGGGAGCCGGTCCAGTGCAACATCGATGAGTACATCTGTGTCGACCAGTAGCCGAAGCACCTACAGGTACTTCCGGTCAAGGGCCTCGTAGCGGGGATCGTCCTGGTGCGCTGCCTCGAACCGACCTCGCCATCGAGTTGAGAATGACTCGGCGTCCTGTTCCGCCATGCGCTTCAAGATGCCCTCGACGAGGGCAGCAAGGGTCATGCTGCGGGCGTTCGCACGTCGTTGAATTTGTGCGAAGAGTTGCGCATCCAACGTGATTGTTAGCTCCCTTTTTGTGGTATCCATCACAACTCCCTTGTCGAACCTGTCGTCCCGTCCACGTCAACGGCCCGAAGGCCCCTCGCCCTAAGCCGCTTCTTCCTCCCGCGCCTTGCGGCCGCGGCGCGCGAACAGCTTCTTCGTTTCCTCCGACGCGTACTTCATCGTGCGACTGTAGTCCGGGCCGCTCTCGTCCCAGCCCATCGTGTCGTCGGCGGCTACCAGGCGAGCGAACTCCGGCGGGTTGCGGTCCAGCATCTCTTGCGTGACGCGCCACTGATACGCCTCTTGGGTCTTCAAGCGCTTGTGGCAGTGATAGCTCGTCACGTTCAGGCGCAGGCCGTTTGTCTTTTTCTCGAATGCGCCGTGCCAGGTGTTGCCGTGCCAGACGATGAGCGAACCGGCCTCGGCTTCCACCGGAATCGCCTCCTTCTCGCCTTCGCCCGCGCCCGGCTGACGGCAGCGGGTGTGGCTGCCGGGCACCATGGCGATGGCGCCGTTCTCCAGCGTGTAGTCGGTGAGGCAGTAGGCGGCGTTGGCCACATCGGAGCATGCGGGCAGGCGTCCGTCGCGGTCCGGCGGACTGTCGCTGTGGAGTCCCAGACCCTCTCGCTCGCCCTTCCACTTGACGAAGGAGGTGAGGCTGGAGAGCTGCTGCTGGCCGTGCATCAGGTAGTCGATCAGGGTGTAGAGCGTGGGGTTCAGCACCCATTCCTCGAACACCCGGTCCGCCATCAGGAGGTAAAACAGCAGGAACTGCCCATCGGTCTGCGGCTGCGCCTTGTAGTGCCCCATCGCACCGTTGCTGTCGAGGGCGAACTCGACGCCCGTGCGCTCCTTGCACAGCCGCAGCACGGTGGCGCGAATCCGCTCAAAGAACGCCGGTTCCGCCACCTTGTCGGGCGGCACGACCGTGAAGCCATAGGTGTCGAGCTCGACGACGTTCTCGCCAAGCCCCAGTTCCTGAATGCGCTGGAAGGTGGGGTTGAGAACGCCGGTGTTGCGGAAGTCGCCGAATTTCATGAGGGCCTCGCTGCATGTCGCTTGCCGGGTGGAGCCGGCAACCATCCTACTACCAGATGTCCGGACGGGCTCCTCAAGACATGCCCGCCCTACGCGTCCTGTGCCGGGGGGGGGGGGGGGCGGGCGGGAGGGGGGGGGGGTGGGTTGGGTGGGCTGGGGGGGGGGGGTAAAAAAACCGAGGTGCGGAGCGCCGAGCGCCGCGGCCAACGAA
>VXPR01000370.1 GCA_009839405.1 Gammaproteobacteria bacterium | reverse complement strand
GGCCTGTGCCGAATCCACCGGTGCGTTTCAACGCGGGCGGCGTCGGCGGGCCTCCGGGGGGAGGGCGTCTCGCCCTCCCAACGCGCCGACAGGCGCTTAATCCGGGGACGGCCGATGCGCCTCGACGAATTCCTCGTTGGGGACGGGCTTGTGCCGTCCGGTTGGCTATTCCACGGTGAGGATGTTGCTTGCGTAGTGCTTGAGGACGCCGTTTTCCTCCACGTCGCCGATCATGCGGTATTGGCCGGGGTCGGTGGGGGAGTAGGGGCAGAGTTGGCCTGTCACCTCGGTGCCCGCCACGTTTGTCCAATCGTCCGCTTCGTCGGCGCGCGTTTGCCAAACGGATCGCAGAACGTTGTAGGTCGTGCCCAAGAGGGTCAGATTGACGATGGGCAAGCAGGTGGTGTAGGGGATGCCGGCGAACGAAAAGGAGCCGACATCGACGACTAGGGGATCGAAGCGCTCGTAGACGATTTCCTCCTCCGCGCCGTCTTCTCCGGTCTCCTCATCGGTTGAGTCACCGTCGTCGCCGGTGTGGGGGATTTCCGGGTTGCCCGAGTCCGGCACGCGCACCGCCGGATTGGCGCAGACCACATGGCCGTCGAACTCCGCCTCCACGCTGTAGCCGCCCGTTTCGCCGTCCTTAGCCGAGACCATGAGGTAGTAGATGCCGGCCATGAGGGTGGTGTCGATGACGAAGTTGCCGCGGTCACCGCCCGTGTCCGCCTCTCGGAGCACGTTGCCGGCGCTGTCCTGCAGTCGCCCGACGGTATCGGTGGGGCCCTTGGTGCGGAGCACAATGCCGGTCTCGGCGTTCACGTCGATGCGGAAGGCATCGATGTCGCCTTCCGGGCGGAGGCTGCCGGCCGTCTCCATCGCGGTGATTCGCGTCGATGCGCCAACGGTGTCGCCGTGGTCGTCGCCACCGCGCTGGATGCGCGCCAACACGCGGTACGGACCGGTGGCGCCGTTGGAACCGGACACGGTGAGGTAGTACACGCCGCCCTCCAGCGTTTCGACAATGCGGAAGTTGAGGCTAGTGGCGCTGGCGTCGTCGTTGGTGGCGATCGCCCCGCCTTCGCTGTCGGACAGCGCCGCCATGGTGTCGGTGGTGCCGCCGCTCTGCACGGCGATCTCTGCGCGGCCTTGCAGTTCGATGCGGAACACGTCCACGTCGTCGCGTGTTTCGAGACTTGCCTCGGAGCGCACGCCAAAGGCGATCACCGTGGAGGTCGCCCGTGTGTTGCCGTCGTCGGGCATCGCCATGTCGGCGGCGGCGGAGCCGGTGGCGAGCGTGGCCAGCGCGAAAAGGCTGCCGATGCAGCGACGCCTTGGTGCCTTGACCATGCCTGCATCGAAGGTTGTCTGGTTCATACGGTTTTTCCTGCCTTGGGTTAAGCGCGGCGAGTCTCGCGCCGGTTGCCGCCGAGCGCTGCAATCGGCCCGACCCGCGGCAATCTACTACGAGCGGAGCGGTTGTTGGCAGGCAAATCGTGCCGCTGGGACCGCCTACTGCACCGGTCCCAAGCGGGGGCAATGGGCGCAACCTCCGTTTGCCGGCGGCCAGATGCCTCTGACGGACGCATAGGCACCAAAGGGAGTTTGAAAGTGTTTGCGCCGGTGGTTTAATGCATCAGCACCGGATGGCCAATGGCCACGGATCGCGTAGGAATGCCTAGACTGACACGGAGCCCGCACGAATGAACAAACCCGAACTCGTTGACGCCATTGCGAAGGCAGCTGACATCCCCCGCACCAAGGCCGCCAAGGCGCTCGACGGCACCTTGGACGCCATCCGTCAGAGCCTCAAGGATTCGGAACCCGTCTCGATCGTCGGATTCGGCACCTTCGAGGTGCGCGAACGCGGTCCTCGCATGGGGCGCAACCCGCGCACCGGCGAGAGCATCCAGATCGCCGCATCTCGCTCGCCCACGTTCCGTGCTAGCCGGACGTTGAAGGACGCCATCGGCTAGTTTGGCCTTGCCGCTGCTCGGCGTCAGAGGACCCCCGAAGCAGCAGCGACAAGCGAGCGTTGATTCGGCTGGTGCAGGTGACCATCGGCCGTGTTGGCTCGTTGCCGGCGTTGCGGGCACTGGCCCGCTCCGCCATTCGCCCCTTGGCGGGGACTTGGATCAGAGCCGTGTTCAGGGAGTTGGCCCATGCTGATGCAAAAACTGCGCGACGGCGCCCAAGGCATCGCCGCCAAGGTGGTCATTGGCCTCTTGGTGTTCGTGCTCGCGGCGTTCGGCTTCGGCACGATTGACCTATTCTCGGTTTCCGAGCCGGTGGCCGCCACCGTCAACGGCGAAGAGGTCTCCCAAGGCGATCTGGAAGTGGCCATCGCCCGCCAGCGCTCCATCATCCGAGCGCAGATGGGCGAATCAGCGAACGACGAGCTCTTGGACCGGATCGTCACCCCCGATGCCGTGCTTGGCGTGCTGGTCGATGAGGCGTTGCTGGCGCAAGCCGCGGACGATCTCGATCTTGCCGCGTCGGCGGAGCTCGTGGAGTCGCGTATCCGTTCCGACTTTGCCGGCATTTCTGACCTGGACGAGACAGGCTTCCGCAACCGCCTTGCCACCGCCGGCTACACCCCCTTGGGCTATCAGGCGGAGATCGTGGAACTCGAACTCAGGTCGCAGCTTTCCGGGGGATTCCGCGACACCGGTTTCGTCACCGAGCGGGAACTGCGCCGTGCTGCCGAGGTGATGACCCAGCGCCGCGACATCGCCTGGCTCGAGTTCCCGGTGTCGGCCTTTGAGGCCACGGTGGAGGTGGAGGAAGTGGACATCGAAGCCCACTACGAGACCGCCATCGACGACTACATGACCGAAGAGACCTTCGACTTCAGCTACGTCAGCCTGCCGCTCGGCGGCCTCGAGGCCGAAGTGGAGGTGACGGACGACGAGATCGTCGAGCGCCACGAGGCAGAATCTCTAGCCCTCGCCGACAAGCCGCCGCGTCGCCGCGGCAGTCACATCCTGTTCGAGGTGAATGACGACCGCTCAGTGGACGAGGCACTTGCCTTGGCTGAGGAGGCCCGCGCTCGGCTCGCGGACGGCGCCGACTTCGCCGAGCTCGCCCAGGAACTTTCCGACGACTTGGGCTCCGCGAGCGAGGGCGGCGATCTTGGCATGGCCGATCGCGACACTTTCGTCACGCCCTTCGCCGACGCCCTCTGGGCGCTCGAAGTCGATGAGTTGTCGGAACCTGTCGAAAGCGAGTTCGGCGTGCATTTGATCCGCTTGCAGGAGGTGGAAGAGGTGGTCATCCCGACACTGGAAGAGCGTCGCGAGGGCATCGCTTCGGAACTGCGCCGCGGTGCGGCCCGGGAACTCTTTACCGAACGGCTGCGGGAAATGGACGAAGTGGCGTTCGAAAACCCGGACTCGCTCGACCCCTTGGCGGAGGCGTTCGGCCTCACCGTGGAGCGGCAGGTCGGCGCCACCCGCAACTCGTGGGAAGGCCTGCTTGCGGACGCGGAAGTGCGCAGTGCAGCGTTCGGCGACGATGTGGTGATCGAGGGATTCAACAGCCGCGCCGTGGCGGCGGCCAGCGACAACATCGTGGTCGTGCGGCTTGACGAACGTCACCGCGCCGAGGAACGCCCCTTGGGCGATGTGCGCGACGACATCCGCGCTGCCCTCGTTCGGGAACGCGCCGAAGTGCTGGCCCGAGACGCTGCGGCAGAGGCACTCGACGCGTTCCGGGAAGGCACGGCCACAGCGGACATCGCCGCCGAACACGGCACGGAGTGGCAGCGTGCCGACGGAGCGCAGCAGCGCGAACCGGAAGTGCCGGCGCAAGTCCTCGAAAGCGCCTTCGCCCTGGAGGTGCCGAGCGACGGCCGCGCCTCCGATGTCGCCGCGCTTGCCGGTGGCACCCATGCCGTGGTGGTGGTCTCGGCGGTCAACCTCGGCGATTTCGCGGCCATGACGGAGGACGAGCGATCGTCGGTGCGAGTGGAGCTTGCCCGGCTCACGTCGTCACGAGGCATGGACGCCCTGCTCGGCACGCTGCAAGGCGAGGCGGACATCGACCGAGTAGCCTTCGGCACGGACGATCTGGTCGAGTAGCGCAAAGCGTATGACGGCAAGCAGCCGGGATTCCGGCACCGGGGCACCGATGCCCGCCGGGGCATGCCTGCGCGTTGCCATCTCGTCGCGGGCGCTGTTCGACCTTTCCGAAAGCGACGAGATTTACCGCAGCGAAGGGCTCGAGGCGTACCGGCGCTACCAGATTGCGAGGGAGAGCGACCTGCTCTCGCCCGGCGACGGTTTCGTCTTCGTGCGCAAGCTGCTCGACATCAACAAGCGCGCCGGTGCCGCGCGCGTGGACGTGATCCTGCTCTCGCGCAACACCGCCGACACGGGCCTGCGCATCTTCAACTCCATCCGCGAGCACGATCTCGGCATCGTTCGCGCCGCTTTCTGCGGCGGCGAAAGCCCCTATCGCTATGCCCATGCGTTCGATTGCCACCTGTTTCTTTCCGCCGATGCCGAGGACACCGAGGAAGCGCTGGCGCGGGGCGTGCCGGCGGCTCGGCTGCTGAGCGGGCGGCGTGAAGGCGATGCCGAGGACGGGGGCCTGCGCATCGCCTTCGACGGGGATGCGGTGCTGTTCTCCGACGAGGCCGAGCGGGTGTATCAGGAACGCGGCCTCGACGCATTCGCGGAGTCGGAAGCGGCGGCGGCGGACATGCCGCTTGCGGGGGGACCATTCAAGCCCTTCCTGTCGGGCCTGCATCAGTTGCAGCAGGAGTTCGCTGAGGCGGATTGCCCCATCCGCACTGCGCTCGTGACCGCGCGCGGCGCGCCGGCGCACGAGCGCGTCATCAAGACGCTGCGCGCGTGGGACATCCGCCTCGACGAGAGCCTGTTTCTTGGCGGCCTCGACAAGACGGCCTTCCTGCGCGCCTATCGGGCGGACGTGTTCTTCGACGAC
>VXPR01000242.1 GCA_009839405.1 Gammaproteobacteria bacterium | reverse complement strand
CCGGCATAGGGCCGGATACCGACGAACTTCTCCCAGTCCTTCTTGAACTTGGGGTCCTTGCCCGCCGTGACCAGGGCCTTTTCGTAGGCCGCCCGGACGGGCTCCGGCGTTCCCGGCGGGAGCGCCACGCTGCCGCCGAGACGGCTTGTCGCGTTCATCTTCCTGATGAGATTCTTGTGGATCTCCTTGTCCGTGAACGTGATCAGCGCCGGCGTCTTGGCAAATAGCGGCCCGGGGATCGGCGGAAGGTTTTCGGGCAGGGTCATGGCCACGTGAGCGACCACTTCCTGCTTCTCGACCCAGTCCGGCCGGTCCCGCTTGAACGACGCCGAATCGTTCACGCGGCCGTCGATCTCGCCCTTTTCCATGGCCAGGTACATTTCCGGCGTGGAGTAGCCGAGAACCCACCGGACCTTGAGACCGAGCACCTCTGCCATGAGCCGCCCGTAGAGATAGCTGCGATGCCCAACGCCCTGGCCGCCCAGCGCGACCTCGCGGCTGCGCAGGTCGTCGATGGTCTTGAAGCCGGACTTCTTCGTGGTGAAGAGCACGTTGCGCTGTTTG
Organism: Gammaproteobacteria bacterium; assembly: GCA_009839405.1. Taxonomy (GTDB): domain Bacteria; phylum Pseudomonadota; class Gammaproteobacteria; order Pseudomonadales; family Azotimanducaceae; genus VXYL01. Next base: position 4,405 of record VXPR01000242.1, on the reverse strand, counting down.
CCGGTCCTGACGGAGCCGACCCATTTGTACTCACGCGGCTTGTAGGTGGCGCCGGGAGCGCCGAAGTAAGGCGCTTCCATGTCTGAAGACACCACGATGCCGATCACGCTGCCGTCCGCCCTCGGCTTGGAGAACTTGAGCTGGGCGGGAATCCCCTTGCCGCCGGGGATGTTCTGCACCAGGATCGTCGGATTCCCCGGGAGGTTGGCCGCCAGGTGTTTCGCGATGGTGCGCGCGATGCGGTCCCTCCGTCCGCCCGGCCGGGTGCCCAGTATCATGGTGATGGTCTGACCCTTGAAATCCGCGGCGACGGCCTCGTCCGTGGAGGACAGGACCGGCAAGCCCACGTTCAGACAGGCCAGCAGCATGATGGTTGAAAGGACGATGCGAAACATGACTCCTCCTCCATGTGTCAATGGAACCTTCCCGCGGTCACCTCGTTGCGCAGGATTTTCCCCACCGGGCTCTTGGGAAGGGCCTCGGCGAACTCGATGCGATATGGAATCTTGAAGTGCGCCAGCTCTTCCCTGAGACTCTGACGCAGCGATTCGGCCAGGCCGGCCGAGGGATCGCAACCCTCCGCCGGCACCACGACCCCGAGCACCCGGTTGCCGATCTCCGGATCGGGCTCGGGCACCACCACCGCCTCGGCCACCGCGGGATGGCGCTGAAGCGCGTTCTCCACTTCCGTGGGCACCAGGAACAAACCACGGGTCTTGAAGCAGTCGTCGCTGCGGCCGGCGATGAAGAAGTATCCTTCCTCGTCCCGGTACGCCAGGTCGCCGGTGTCGTACACGCCGTTGCGGCGGACCGCCTCGGTCCGCTCGGGGTCGCCGTAGTACTCCAGGAAGAGCCCTGGGTCTTTGGTGGAGATCACCGTACGCCCCACGGCGCCGTCCGCCACCGTACGGCCGTCGTCGTCGACGATGTCGATGCCCACCCCCGGGGCGGGCACGCCCACCGACCCCGGCTTCACCGGGTGCCACGCCCCCTGTCCCACCACGAGCTGGTACTCGGACACGCCGTAATGCTCGTACATCTCGCAGCCGAAGCGCGCCTTCCACTCACGGTAGGTGGCTTCCCGGAGCGCCTCGCCGGTGGAGTGGGCGCCCCGTAGCGTGTGGATGTCGTAGGCGTCCTCCATGCCTTCGGCGGCCAGCATACGGCGGTAGACCGTGGCCACGGAATGGAGCAGCGTCACACCCAGTTCCTGCACGTGCTCCAGCACGTTCTCGGGCGTGGCGCGTCCGGACAGCGCTGCGCAGGCGACCCCGTTCCTGAGCGCGAACAGCAGGTTGTGGCCCAGGGCACTGATGAAGCTCCACTCGCCGGTAGCCATCACCACGTCGCCGAGCTCGGGCGGCAGCCGGTAACGGTTCAGGTCCCCCAGCGCGACGATCCAGCGATGGGCGTGGACGATGCACTTGGGCCGGCCGGTGGTGCCGGAGGTGCACACCATGAAGGCCGGCTCGTGGGCCGACGTGTCCCGCGTGGCGACCTCTTCCGGGGACTCGTGGACGAGGGACTCGAAGGGCACTTCACCGACCCCCGCCTCTCCCGCGCATACCATGGACCGGAGACCCATGGCCTCACGCAGATCGCGCACGGCCTGGGCGCGGCTACTCTCGGTCACGGCCAGCTTCGGCGCCGTCTGTTCGAGGATGGCCCGGACTTCCTGCACCCCCAGCAACGAGTTGACCACCACCGGCAGCGCGCCGAGCTTCACGGCGGCCAGGAAGGCGGTGGCGAACTCCACCGAGTTGGGCATCTGGACCAGCACCCGGTCGCCCGGTGAAACCCCCAACTCCCCCAGACCCCGGGCGAAGCCGTGCACCCGGCCGCGAAGCTCCCGGTAGCTGACGGAACCGCCGCGCCACACCATCGCGGCCCGATCACCGCGGCCCGCCGCCACCGGACGCTCCAGCGCTTCGTCCGCGATGTTGAGCCGCGGAGGGATCTCCCGATAGCCGCGCCACGGCGTCGAACGTTCCGGCGTGGTCATATCGTGACTATCCGGCGGGCCTCACCCCTGCTCCCCGCCCTCCTTCTTGTCTCCGCCCTTGTCCGGGAACGGCCAGCCGGCGTCGTAGGGATAGGTGTAGCGGGGCGGGCGCTTTTCCTTAAACGCCCGCATGCCTTCCTGGCAGTCCTTGGTGCGGGTGATCTCCAGCACCGACTCGAGCTCCTCGCGATAGCCTTCGTCGGTGCGGTTCCAGTTCCAATACATCTTGACCAGCCGCTTGGCGTGGCGCACCGACAGGTAGGGATTGGCGGCGATCCTGGCGGCCAGGGCGAACGCCTCCTCCATCAGCTTTTCGTGCGGCACCACCTCGTCCACCAGCCCGATGCGCACCGCCTCTTCGGCGTCGATGATGTCGCCGGTGAGGATCAGGCGCATGGCCCGGCCGATGCCCACGAGCTTGGGGAGGTTGCGGGAGCCGCCGCTTTCGGGAACGAAACCTGCCGGCACCGCCACCTCGCCGAAGCGCGCCCGGTCCGAAGCGATGCGCATGTCGCACAGCGTGGTCATCTCCAGGCCCACCCCGACGGCGGGACCGTTCACCGCGGCGATGGTGGGCTGCGGCAGGTCCTCGAGCTTGCGCATGGCGCTCTGCAGCACCCGGTGCCGCAGGTCGTTCAGGAAATACTCCGCCAGTTCCTTGTACGGACCCTCGATGCCGCTGGAACCCTCGAACGCCCCCAGCACGGCGCCTTCCGAGGTGAGGTCCCCGCCGGCGCAGAAGCCGCGCCCTTCGCCCGTGAGGATCACCACCTTGAGGACGGAGTTGCGGGCGATCTCGTTGCACAGGGCGTCGAGCTCCAGCCGCATCAGCGGGTCCACCGCGTTGAGCTGGTCCGGACGGCTCAGGGTGACGACGCCGATGCAGGGCTCTCCCGGCCGCAGCGGATTGTCGTGCACGACCCACTTGAGCGTCTTGTAGTCCATGGGACCTCCCGGTCAGTCCTCGTCCTCGCCGTAGAAGGAGGTGTTGGGCAGGATCTCGCTGGTGCGGCGGCGCTGGCGCGCGATCTTGGTGCCGGTCTTCCAGAACTCCCCGCGGGTGGCCAGGGCAGCCTCCTGCTCCAGCTCCGCGTTCCAGTCTCCCAGCGAATAGCCGAACCAGGGCGACTGGGGCTCGAGCTCCGGCAACCCCAACTCTTCCCAGAGCTTCCGGCCCCGCTCCATGTATTCCCGGGTAGGCAGCGAGATGGGCGGCAGCTTGTCCTTGAGGGTGGCGTCCCAGAGCAGGCACGAGTCTTCGGCGGAGCCGCGGGCATCATGGCGCGGGGCGTGGCCCACGTCCATGCCGTGCATGATCTGCACGTCGCGGTGCGGCTTGGAGCGGTAGCCCATGGCCCAGAACACGGCGTCAAGGTTGTCGGGGTCGATGTCCTCGTCCACGGCGATGACGATCTTGGACATGGAGGGACGGAAGGCCACCGCGCCCATGAGCGCGCGCCACACCTCCGCCGGGCTGGGCTTGCGCATCTGGATCACGGTGAGCTTCTGGGTGGCGGTCAGGGGCTCGTGGAGCATCACCCGCACGACGCTCTTGACCCCGATGCCGTCGCGCAGGTGCTCCAGGTAGATCGGCTCGTAGGCCATCTTCTTGATGACGCTGGACTCCGACGGCGTCACTTGGCTGATGATGGAGCACAGGACGGCATCGCGACGGCGGGTGATGCAGGTGACCTCCATGAACGGGTTGTACTCCTTGGGGTTCACGTGGCCGTGGGACTCGCCGAAGGGCGCCTCGGGCTCCAGCCACTCGGTGGAGACGAAGCCCTCGACGATGATCTCCGCGTCGGCCGGCACCATGACCGGCACCGTACGGGCCTGAGTTGTCCGGATCGGCGCCTTCACGAGCCCCCCCGCCACCGAGAACTCGTCGAGATCGTAGGCGAGCTTCTGCGCCGCCACGTAGGAGATGGCAGGGACGCCGCCGATGCACAGCGCCACCGGCATCTTCTCGCCCCGTTCCCGGTACTTGAGCCAATGCCGGTAGATCCCCTGCCCCAGCTCAATGGACGGATTGCATCCGACCCGGTCCCGAGCCTTGATCATGGCCCGGTAGGTGCCGATGTTGTGCACGCCGCTGTCCGGGTCGCGCGATACGAAATGGGCCGCGCTCACGTACGGCGCGTTGTCCCAGCCGGGCGTGGAAATGGGGACTGGGATGCTGTCCATGCCCCGTCCCCGGCTCTTGAGCTGCGCCCCGGAAAAGACCACCTCGTGCACCGGCGCGTGCGCCGACGGGATCTCCACCGGCTCCACGGGGTTGGTCTTGGCGTCGGCCCACAGGGCGTTGATGTCCGTGTCCTCATCACACCCGAGGCCGATGCGGTAGATGCGCCGGTTGGCCGCCAGCACGCCAATGGCCACCGGGATGTCGTAGCGCTTCCC
>VXPR01000029.1 GCA_009839405.1 Gammaproteobacteria bacterium | reverse complement strand
GGCGAGGACATCGGCCTCGATTGGTCGTCCACCCGATTCGTCGCAGTCAGACACCATCTCGCCCACGCGGCCAGCGCCTATCACCTGGCCGGTTTCGACGGCGATGCGGCCATCCTCAGCGTCGATGGCAAGGGCGAATACGCGACGACTTTCGTCGGTGTTGGGGAAGGTGCGCGCATTCGCACGATCAAGGAGTTCCACGACCCCGATTCGCTGGCCGGGGCCTACGGAGCGCTTACGCAATACCTCGGCTTCGAGATGCTCGACGGCGAGTTCCGCGTGATGGGCATGGCGCCATACGGCGACGCATCACGGGTGGATTTCCGGCCGATGCTCGGCTGCCGCGACGGTAAGGTGGTGGTGGACACGCGCCTCGTCAACACCGTCGGCTGGCGCCGCCACCGACATCGCGGCAAGGGACGCTACTTCGGCAAGGAACTGGTGCGGCAACTGGGCCCGGTACGGGAGGGGGACGCCGCCGACGAACCCTACGTCCACTACGCGGCAGCCATGCAGACAGCGTACGAAGAGGCCGTGCTGCACCTGATCGACCACTACCTCGCGGGCACGCTAGCGCGCACCGGGCGGCTGGCATTCGCCGGCGGCGGTGCGCTCAACGTCAAGCTGAACCAACGCATCCTTGCGCGCGCCGACGTGGACGAGCTGTTCGTGCAGCCGGCGGCGGGAGACTCCGGCACGTCGTTGGGCGCGGCGGTCTTCGTCGCGATCGCGGCCGGCGACAACGTGCGCGCCATGCAACACGCATATCTCGGCCCGTCGTTCACCACGGCAGACTGCCTCGCCGCCTTGGCAGGAACCCCCTTCACGGTGGCGCGCCTCAAGGATCCCGTCTGGCGGGCAGCGAACCTCGTGGCCGAGGGCCATCCCGTCGCTTGGTTTCAGGGGCGCATGGAATTCGGCCCCCGCGCCCTCGGCGCCCGCAGCATCCTCGCCTCGCCATCCACCAAGGGCATAGCCGACCGAATCAACGCCGAAGTGAAGTTCCGCGAGCGCTGGCGCCCGTTCTGCCCGTCCCTGACCGCCGCCATCGCGCCGGAGGTGCTTGGCTCAGCGCATCCTGCCCCGTACATGACGATCACGTTTGACATCGCCGAGGACTGGCGCAAGCGCATTGGGCAAGTGGTGCACGAAGACGGCACGGCGCGCCCGCAGGTGGTGGACCGCGTCACCAACCCCCGCTACCACGCCCTCCTCGAATGCCTCGGCGACCTCACCGGCGCGCCCGTCGTGCTCAACACGTCTCTTAACCTCCGCGGCGAACCCATCGCCTGCACCCCTGCCGACGCGGTGAGCCTATTCGCCCGCTCGGGCCTGCAATACATGGTGATGGAAGACGTGCTGGTGTCGAAACGAAGCGCATAGGCGTGGCGCGTGCGGAAGTCTCAATTCGAGCGCTTTTCGCGTTCGTGGAACACGAACAAAGCGCCTCGGTTGGCCGATTGTTGGTGGCGCGTGTTACGATTTGCCGATGCCGCATCGACTGCCTTCCGGTTCCGCCGTTCATGTCCTTGTGGTGGGCGACATCATGCTGGATCGCTACCAATACGGCGAGACGACGCGGCTGTCGCAAGAGGCACCTGTTCCCGTGGTGCGGGTCGATTCCACCGAGGATCGCCCGGGCGGCGCGGCCAATGTGGCGCTCAACGTCGTTTCGCTCGGTGCCCGCTGCACCTTGGTAGGCGCGGTGGGCAATGACGATGCCGGCCGCACCATCACGCAGATGCTGAACGCGGCAAATATCGAGACAGACCTTGTCGTCATTGACGACTGGCCCACCGCCGTCAAGCAGCGCGTGGTGAGCAAGCACCAGCAGCTCCTGCGCACCGATTTCGAGGCGTCCACACCCGCCGCGGCGGCGCGAGAGGTGGCGGAACGTGCCCAGCAGCACTTCCGCAAGGCGGACGCCATCGTCGTCGAGGATTACGACAAGGGCGCCATCCGCGATCCACAGGCAATCGTCGACGCCGCCCGCCGGCGGCGCATCCCCATCGTCGCCGATCCCAAGTTCAAGCCCTTCGCCCAATACCGCGGCGTGTCGGTGCTGAAGCCCAACCGACGCGAGTTCCGCAAGGCCGTCGGCTTCTGGCCCCGCGAATCCGACCTGCCGGCGCGCGCGCGAGCGCTGGTGGACTTCGCCGGCGTCGACGCCATGGTGGTCACCCGAGGCAGCGAAGGCATGACGCTGTTCGAGCCGGATGGTTCGCACCTGCACATTCCCGCGGTTCCCGTGGACGTCTATGACGAGACCGGCGCCGGCGACACCGTGGCGGCCACGCTCGGCATCGGCCTCGCGCTCGGCTGGTCGCGGCGCAAGAGCGCGCGCATCGCCAATGTTGCCGGCGGGATCGTCTGCACGAAGGTAGGCACCGCTGCGGTTACGCTCCCGGAACTCAACTCGGCGCTCGCGTCCGAAGAACGCCCGGACCACGGCTATGTCTCGCGACAGCAGCTTCTCGACGTGGTGGCGCGTGCCCGCAGTCGCGGTCAGCGCATCGTCTTCACCAACGGCTGCTTCGACATCCTCCACGCCGGCCATGTCGGCTACCTGGACGAAGCACGCAAGCTAGGCGACCGCCTGATCGTCGCCGTCAACGACGATGCCTCGGTTCGCCGCCTCAAGGGCGCCGGTCGGCCCGTCAATCGGCTGGAACGACGCACCCGGGTTCTGGAAGGCCTTTCCTCAGTGGACTGGGTGGTAGCGTTCGACGAAGACACCCCGGAGGCCCTGCTCGCCGAAGTGCGCCCGGACGTACTTGCCAAGGGCGGTGACTACACCGAAGACGAAGTGGTTGGCGGCGACTTCGTGCGCAACTACGGCGGCGACGTGCGGGTCCTGAGCCTCATCGAAGACTGCTCTACGAGCGCCATCGTGGAGAGCATTCGCTCCGCCTGAGCCCGGCCGCTGCTTGCATTTGGTTCGCAAGTGAACTAGATTTTGGCCCATGATTCGACTCAACATGCACGAGGCCAAGACGCACTTGTCGAGGTATGTTGCTCGGCTGAAGGAAGGCGAGACGATCATCCTTTGCCGACGCAACGAGCCCGTGGCGGAAATCCGCGCCTTGCCTTCGACGCCGAGCAAGCGTCGTCCCTTCGGACTGGCCCGCGGCCAGTTCACGCTTCCGAGCGCCTTCTTCGAGCCGCTACCGGAAGAGGTGATTGCGTCCTTTCAAGGAGCCGATGGCGCGGATCCCTAACGAGTGAAGCTGCTGCTCGACACCTGCACGTTCCTGTGGTGGTGCGAAGGATCTGACCGTATCTCCGCCCCGACCCGGGCACAGGTGTCCGATCCGACCAACGAGGTCTATCTCAGTACGGTGTCCGTCTGGGAGATCGCCCTCAAGCACAGGCTCGGCAAGCTGCCACTGCCAAAACCGGCGGAACGGTTCGTCCCAGAGCAGCGTGAGCGCCACGCCTTTCGAAGCCTGCCTATCGACGAGGCTTCCGTGCTGCAGATGCCGAGGCTCCCGTCCATCCACAACGACCCGTTCGACCGCATCCTCATATGTCAAGCAATCGAACACGGCATGACGTTGGTCACCCCGGACCACCTGATCGCCCAATACCCGGTGCGGCTCTCGTGGTAGCTGCCTGGTCGCACAGCGAGTCCGCGTTCGCGGCCAGGTGAGCGGCGCTGATTGTGCCGACGAGTATCGAGGCGACACCCGGAACGGCCGCGATGGCGGGCAGTGCCTGCGGGCGGTGCCGCCCTCGCCCCAACGGTTTCTTCACGAGAATGCCGATGTCTTGCTCCGCGGCGGCTCGAACTAGGGGTGTTTCGTCGGAATAGCTCGCGTTGATCGTGCACATCAGCACGTCGGCGAAGGCGAGGGCGGCATTGCCGTCGTTTGGGGTCTTGCCGGAGAAGCCGATGGCGCGGATGGTGCCCTCGTCGCGCAGGCGGGTCAGGGCGCGGACGGCGCCGGCGGCTTCGATGTCGCCCACATCGCGGCCGTCGCTGTGGATGGACACGATGTCGAGGCGGTCGGTGCCAAGGCGCGTGAGGGAGCGTTCGACGCTTCGAAGCGTGTGGTCGGCGCTGAAGTCGAACCGAGACTTCACGCCGTCGAATTCCTCGCCGGTCTTGGTGGCGACGATCCACCCCTCTCGTTGCCCGGCGAGGGCCGCGCCGAGGCGGGTTTCGCTCGTGCCATAGGCGGGGGCGGTGTCGAGCAGGTTGATGCCGAGGGACTGGGCAGTGGCGAGGAGGTCGGCGATGTCGTTGTCGCTCGGCAGCTCGAACGGTGCTGCGTAACGGGCGCCCGCCGTGCGACCGAACTTGACCGTGCCGAGGCCAAGGATGGACACGGCCATGCCGGAGCGGCCGAGTGGGCGTTTTGGCAGCCTTAGGCCCACGGTCGCCGCGCTAGCTCGAGTTGCCTTGGCGCGTCTTGTTCCCCTTGGACGACGCATGCACCGGCCCGTGGCGATGCGACAGGCTTTAGCCCGGCCACCTCACTGAGGAAGAGGTCGCCCAAGCGCGGGGCGAGGGAGAGCTTGACGGGAAAGCAGAGCAGGGCGTTGCCGCGGGCTGCGAGAAAGGCGTCGTCGGTGCGGCCCGCTGCAGCGCGCGCCGGTTCGGCGCGGGCCACGCGCACCGTTCCGAACCGAGCGTGGGTCAGATCGACGTGCGGCAGGGCGCGTGCGAGGACCTGCTTGGTGGCATCGATTTGGTCGTCGGCGCTTCGCGCAATCCCGGCGGTTGCGAGGTGACCGCCGAGGTAAAGGACCGTCTTGTTGCCAGCTTCATGCGTGGTGACTGTCAGGTCCGGCTCTGCGCCGAAGGCACGCACGAGGCAATGGGCGAATGTGGGCGGGGGGTGTTCGACGACGGCCCATGCCTGGTGCAAGGGCCGCTGCACTGTCGTGCCGGTGCCGAAGCCGAGTCGAGGCGCAAGTTCGCCATTGCCGGCCCCTCCCGCCAACACCTAACGCGCACGGACGCCAGTGTT
>VXPR01000006.1 GCA_009839405.1 Gammaproteobacteria bacterium | reverse complement strand
GTCGTTCGCACCAAGCGCCCCCGGCGCGCTGTGGCTCCACGCATTGGCCATGTCGATGGCGGCATGGTGGTTGTCGTGGGCGGCGTCGAGGAGAAGGTCGGTCACCGGCATCGGCATCGATGTGCCAAGAAGCGCCAGCGCCCGGCACCGTTTGGAATGGTCACAAGCGAAGCGCCATGCCACCAGCGAACCCATGCTGTGGCCAACCACGGCTGCCGTGGCAATGCCCAAGGCATCAAGCAGTTTGGCGATCCAGGCCGCCATCTCCCCCACCGAGACGAGCGCGGGTGCACCATTCGCAGGTGCCGAAGAGCGTCCATGTCCTGGCAAGTCCGGTGCCACGACGCGCAACCCCTTGCGGGCGAAGTGCCGGGCCGGCAAGGCCCAAACCGTGTGATCCATGCCAGCGCCGTGGATGAACACCACCGCAGGCGCATCTGCCACCACACCGCTGCTACCGTTGCCCACGTAGGCTTGCGCCCCGTCCACCTGTACGGCATATCCGCTCACGATGAGCCACCCCTCGGTGGCCGTGAAGCCCGGCGCAACGCGCGCCCCAAATCGTCGATGAGGTCGCGCGGGTCTTCGAGGCCAATGGAAAGTCGCACCAGACCCTCGCCGATGCCGGCCGCGGCCAAGGCCTTCGCATCCATCCGGTGGTGTGTCGTGCTCGCCGGATGGATCACCAGCGACTTGGCGTCCCCCACGTTGGCGAGATGCGAGAACAGCGACAGGCTCTCGATGAATGTCCGCCCCGCCTCGCGACCGCCCTTGAGCTCGAAGCCGAACACGGCACCGGCCCCCTTGGGCAAAAGCCTGGCGGCCAGCTCGTGGTCGGGATGGTCCGGCAACTCGGGATAGCTCACCGAGGCCACCGCCTCGTGCTCCGCCAGAAAATGAACTACTTGCCTCGCGTTCTCCACGTGTCGCGCCATCCTGAGCGGCAGCGTTTCCAGCCCTTGCAGGATGTGGAAGGCGGTTGTTGGTGCCATGCAGGCGCCGAAGTCCCGCATCCCTTCCCGACGCGCTCGCGTGACAAACGCCTGGGGTCCGAACTCCTCGGCGAACACCAGGTCGTGGAAGCCCTCGTAGGCCTCCGTCAGCGTCGGAAACCGCGCCGCGCCTTCCTTGCCGCCGCCGGCACCCTCCGCCCGCTCCCAGTCGAACGTGCCTCCGTCCACCACCAGGCCACCGATGACAATTCCATGTCCACTCAAGAACTTGGTGGCTGAATGGATAACGATGTCGGCGCCGTGGGCAATCGGTTTGCACAGCCAGGGCGTGGCGAAGGTGGAGTCGACGAGAAGCGGCACGCCAGCACCGTGCGCCACCTCGGCAATGCGCGGCACGTTGAGCACCTCGAGCCCTGGGTTGCCAAGAATCTCGCCGAACAGCAGCTTGGTGTTGTCGCGTATGGCTGCCTCGAATGCCTCCGGCGAACGGGGGTCGACAAAGGTCGTCTCGATGCCGAACCGCGGCAGGGTGTATTCGAGCAGGTTGTGCGTGCCGCCATAGAGGGAACGCGAAGCAACGATGTGATCGCCTGCCCCCGCGATGGTGGCCACCGCAAGATGCATCGCCGCCTGCCCACTGGCCGTGGCAATCGCCCCCACCCCACCCTCTAGGGCGCTGATGCGTTCCTCGAGCACCGCATTGGTGGGATTGGACAGGCGCGAATACACATGCCCCGCCCGTTCGATGTTGAAGAGCCCCACCGCGAAGTCGCTGTCCGGAAACACGAACGACGCCGACTGATAGATGGGCGTCGCCCGCGCCCCGGTCGCCGCATCGGGCCGCTGCCCAGCATGCAGCGACAGCGTGTCAAATCCGGTGGGCCGCGGCCCCCGATGAACCCTCTCCGCCATGCAGCCATCCTACACGCTGCGCAAAGAGACGTGGCGAACCGGACACAGGATCTTCGGGGCGCGCGTCCGGTCCTTTTGCACCTAACGAAAAATCACTAGCGCGGAAATTTGACTTGGGTGTAAAATAGTCGTACAACGGCGCCTGTGAACGCATCGCCCAGATACATCGCAGGCCAAATCCTCGCGGACCTCAAGCGCAAGATGGTCTTCGTGGCCGGTCCGCGCCAGGTGGGCAAGACCACCTTGGCGCTGAACCTTCCGGACGCGAGCGAGGGATACCTGAACTGGGATGTGGACGAAGACCGGGAGCGCATCCTCCGGCGTGAACTGCCTCCCACGGACCTCTGGACGTTCGACGAAGTCCACAAGTATCGGGGCTGGCGCAATCTGCTCAAGGGCCTATACGACGGCCGGCGGGAAGGCCAACGCATCCTCGTGACGGGAAGCGGTCGGCTGGAGCTTTTTGGCTTCGGCGGCGACTCCCTGCAAGGCCGCTACCAGCTACTGCGCCTGCACCCCTTCTCCGTTGCCGAAGCCGGCATCACCCGTGGCGAGGGCCTGAACCAACTCCTCCATCTCGGCGGCTTCCCGGAACCGTTTCTGGGCGGCGGCGAAGTGGAGGCACGCCGATGGTCGCGACAATACCGCGCTCGGTTGCTCGACGAGGATGTGGCTTCGCTTACCAACATCCGCGACCTCGGCCGGTTGGAAGAGACCATGCTTAGGCTCCCCGACCTCGTTGGCTCGCCGCTATCCGTGAACGCGCTGCGTGAAGATCTGCAAGTGGCGCACCGCACCGTCGCCTCGTGGCTCGATACGCTGGAGCGGCTGTATGCGATCTTCCGACTGCCGCCGTTCGGCGCGCCACGCATCCGCGCCGTGAAGCAGGAGCGCAAGCACTACCATTTCGACTGGTCGCTGGTGACCGACCCGGGCGCCCGGTTCGAGAATCTGGTGGCCTGCCATCTGCTCAAGTGGGTTCACTACCTGCAGGACACCGACGGACGAGACTTGGAACTGCGCTTCTTCCGTGACGTGGATCGACGCGAAGTGGACTTCGTGGTGGTCGATCGCCGCGAACCCATCCTGCTGGTGGAATGCAAGCTTCGAGACCGCGACATCGACCGGGGCCTGCGCTATCTCAAGAAGCGCTTTCCCGCCGCGCAAGCGCGTCAGATCGCCCTATCGGGACAGCGCGACTATGTAACCCCCGACGGCATCCGCGCCATGCCGGCGCTCGACTTCCTGCGAACACTGGTTTGACGGAAAGCCGAGCACTAGTCGGGCACGTCTCATTTCCGGGACACGAACCACCCCGTCTGACCAAGCCGAACATGGATTGACATTTCTGAAACATGAATTCATGCTCAGATGATGGCAAGCATGATTCAGATACGCAATGTTCCCGACGAGTTGCATCGCCAGATCAAGGCGCGTGCGGCGTTGGAGGGCGTTTCGATGTCGCTCTACATTCTGCGTCAGGTGGAAAGGGCATTAGAGCGACCTACCCGGCGCGAGTTGCTGGAGGCGATTCGCACGCAATCGGCAGTTCGACTTGATCCAGCGCCGGCCCAGGTCGTCCGGGACGAACGGGACGCGCGGGATCGTTCGCGAGACCTCTAGGTGGTTCTCGATGCCTCAGCGGCCATAGAGTTGCTCCTCAACACGGGCCCTGGCAGCAGACTCGCTGCACGGCTTGTGGACGAACGTGAAGCGGTGTGCGTGCCGCACATGATCGACTTGGAAATCGCCCAGGTCTTACGCCGCTACGTGTTGCAGGGTGCATTGGGCGTTGAACGCGGGTCCTTGGCGTTGGCGCATTGGCGCAGCCTCGAGGTGGACAGGTATCCCCACGAGCCCTTTCTGTCACGGATTTGGGAGTTGCGCTCGAACGTTAGTGCTTACGACGCCGTGTATGTCGCGCTTGCCGAGGCACTGTCGACGGTGCTCGTGACTGCCGATCGCCGACTCGCCGGTGCACCCGGAGTCGGGGCCCTCATCGAGTTGACTTGACCCTAGTCGAGAACCCCGAGTGATGCTTGCCATGCGACTCGGCGCGCAAGGGGCCCGCGCCGCCTGCCGAGACTCAGTCCGCTCCCGCCACGTGCGCGTGGAGGGCGTCGACCAAGGCCCAGCGTTGGGCGGAGAACTCGCTTCCGGTGGCGGCTGGCCAGGCGCTGTGGGTGACGATCACCACCTGGTCCTTCGGATGCACCCAGATCAACTGGCCGAAGATGCCGATGCCGGCATAGGCGCCGCCTTCGCGCAGCCACCAGAGGTAGCCGTAGCCGGGGTAGGCGCCGGAGGGCGTGGTCGAGTCGCGCATCCAGTCCTCCGGCAGGATGCGGGTGCCGTTCGGGTGGACGCCGTCCGACAGGGTAAACAGGCCAATGCGGGCATAGTCGCGCAAGGTGGCGTGGATGCAGCAGCCGCCGAGTTCCACGTTCTCGGTGATGCTCCAAGTGGCCGGATGCTCCATGAACGGCTGCCAGATCTTTGCTTCCAGATAGCTTGACGCATTGTTGCCGATGGCGGCGCGGAGCAGGGAACCGACTAGGTTGGTCTCGCCGGTGTTGTAGTTGAAGACGAGGCCCGGGTTCGCCTCGCGGCCGAGGCCCGCAAGATAGTCCACCAGCACCATGCCGTTGGCGGCGCCGGCCATGCCGACATCCGATTCGGCATCCGTGTAGTCCTCGTTCCAGCCGACACCCGACGCCATTTGCAGCAGGTTGCGGATGGTGGTGCCTTCGTAGGCGGTGCCCTTCAGGCGCGGCAGGTAGGCGGTCACCTGTTCATCGACGCTCTCGATGTAGCCATCTTGGATGGCGGCGCCGATGAGCATGGATGTGACCGACTTGGCGATGGAGTAGGAGACCCAGCGACTCTCTTCGTCGTGGCCGAGCCGATAGCGTTCGAGCAGGATTTGGTCGCCCTTGGCGACGAGGATGCCGGCAACGAAGAGGGACTCGAGATGATCGTCGAGCGTGTAGGTCTCGCCGTCGATCTCGTACTCGAGCGTCGAGAAGTCCATCGCCGCGGGATGCAGGGGGAAGAACTCGCTGCCGTGGTCGATGGGCCGCGTGGTGTATATGGCATCGAAGTTGCGAAA
>VXPR01000153.1 GCA_009839405.1 Gammaproteobacteria bacterium | reverse complement strand
ACCAACCACTAACCAAACCTACCCACCCCCCCCACCCCCCCCCCCCCCCCCCCCCCCCGATTCGAGCGCGACGCGGACTGGGTGGTGCAACCGCCAATGGAAGCCGGCGACGTGCTGATCTTCACCGAAGCGCTCATCCACGGCACCGCCGAATGGAAAGCCAAACACGAACGCCGCACTCTGCTCTATAAATACAGCCCACCGCATTCGACGTGGGCGAAGCGGTTCTACAACTTGGACGACTACCCTGATGCCACCGAACGCCAGCGGCGGCTTCTGGCTGGTCCCTCAGTCGAAGCGCACGAGAGGGTCTGGGACGGCTGAGGTGAAACTCCTCAAGATCGTTGCCCATTCGCTCGTCGGCATTCTTGTCGTCGTCGTGCTCGGGCTAATCGTCACGAAGTTCTTCGACGGCCCCATCGGTCCGTTGCCCGGTGGCGCCCTCCGCTCTGGCGAGATCGTCACCGCTAGGGTCGATGACTGGAGCTTCGTCGCCGACGTCGAACTCATCGAACTGCAACTCGTGGCCGAAAACCAATCCCGCACCGTCGGCATCGTCTTTGATGGCGGCGCTACATACATCTCCTCCACCCCTGCAACCTTCTGGCAACGCAAAGTCGAGACATCCGCCGACGCATGGCTGCGCATCGAAGGCCGCCGCTACCCTGTAGCCCTCTCCCGAATCCACGAACCGGCTCGCAACGCCGCCATCCGGACCGTGGCCACTGCCAAGTACGCAGCCGCCGTCACCCCGGATTTCTTTTTCTTCCGGGTCGAGTCAAGAGCCCACGGCGCCTAGGTCGCGCTGATCGGACCGTCACGAAGCTGCGGCAGCCCTGAGCTTGGCTTGCGCCAAGTCGTAGGCAGCCTGCACGCGCATCCATTGCTCGGCATTGCTCCAGCCGACACGCTCCATGGCAAGCGCCATGTCCGCGGAAATCCCATGCCTGCCGTGCAGAAGCCTCGAGAGCGTATTGCGCGCAACACCAAGCTGTCGGGCAGCCTCGGCAACGCTCCACCCCATTTCATCGAGGCAAGCGCGCACATGCTCTCCGGGATGGGGTGAGTTCAGCATCGGCATTGCATTAGGACAACCTCACTCGGGCAAACGGTCGATGTGCGCGCCGAGGCCGCCCAAACGCTGTTCCAGGCGTTCGTAGCCGCGGTCGATCTGGCCGACGTTGTGGATGGTGCTTTCGCCCTTGGCGGCTAGTGCGGCGATGACCAGAGCCATGCCGGCGCGGATGTCGGGGGAGACGAGGTTTTCGCCGCGCAGTTCCGAGCGGCCGATGACCACGGCGCGGAAGGGGTCGCAGGGGATGATGCGGGCGCCCATGGCGATCAGTCGGTCGGTGAAGACCATGCGGCCCTCGAACATCTTCTCGTGGATGAGCACTGTGCCTTCGCTTTGCGTTGCCAGCACGACGGCGATGCTCATGAGATCTGGGGGGAAGCCCGGCCAGGGCATGTCGCCGATGGTTGGCACGGCGGCGCCGAAGTCGGGTACTACAGCGAGTTCCTGCTCGGCCGGCACAACGATGGCATCGCCGTCGACGTCCCAGCGCACGCCAAGGCGGCCGAACATGATGGCGGTCATGCGGTGTTCGTGCGGGCGCGCGTTCTCGATGCGGATGCGCGAGCCGGTGGCGGCGGCAAGGCCGATGAGGGAGCCGACTTCAATGTAGTCGGGGCCGATGGTGAAGTCGGCACCGCCCAGCCGAGTGACTCCCTCGATAGTGAGACCGTGGGTGCCGATGCCCGAGATGCGCGCTCCCATCGCGTTCAGGCAATGACAGAGGTCTTGCACGTGCGGCTCCATCGCGGCGTTGGCGATGGTGGTGGTGCCGTCTGCGAGCACGGCGGCAAGGACGGCCTGTTCGGTGCCGGTGACGCTCATCTCGTCGAGGAAGAGTTCTGTGCCCTGTAGTCGCTCCGTTCGCAGTACGTGCAGGCCGGCTTCTTCCTTGATGCGGGCGCCGAGGCCACGCAAGGCCAAAAGGTGGGTGTCGAGGCGCCGTCGACCGATGCGGTCGCCTCCCGGACGACCGATCACGGCGCGGCCAAAGCGGGCGAGCAAGGGCCCCGACAGCAACACGCCGGTGCGGATGCGGCTCCATAGCGCGAGATCCGGATTGCCGTCCCGCACGCCGCGCGCGTCGAGGCGACAGACATTGTCGTCGAGAGAGGTGGACACTCCCATGCTCTCGAGGAGCGCGAGCTTGGTGCGGACGTCGCCGATGTCCGGAACGTTGCGCACGACGAGGGGCTCGTCGGTGAGCAGCGCCGCCGCCAACAGAGGCAGCGCGGCGTTCTTGTTGCCCATCGGGGCGATGGTGCCGTGCAGCGCGTGGCCGCCATCAATGCGAAAGTAGTCGGCCATGCTCTGCGAGGGTGTTGCGCACGGCGGCCAGTGTACTCGCGCGCGAGCGTGCGGAGCGTCGCCAGCGCTTGCAGGACGCGTGCAAGTTGTGAGCAAATGGCGGCGTTGGCCTCTTGCGCCAGTCAGTCTCGAACCACCTCATGGCGCAACGTGCCGATGCGGCGGATGTCCACTTCGATGGTGTCGCCTTCGTCCATGAAGACGGGAGGATTGCGTGCCGCGCCGACGCCGCCCGGGGTGCCGGTGACGATGACATCGCCGGGCACGAGTTCGGTGAAGGTGGAGCAATAGGAGACGAGTTCGGGAAAGCCAAACACAAGCTGAGCCGAGCGCGCGTTCTGCATCACCTCGCCGTTCAGGCGGGTGGTGATCTCGATGTCGTCGTAGTCGTCGATCTCGTCGGGCGTCACCATCCAGGGGCCGAAGCCGCCGGTGGCGGCGAAGTTCTTGCCCGGCGTGAACTGGCTCGTGTGGCGTTGGTATTCGCGCACGCTGCCGTCGTTGTAGCAACTGAAGCCGGCGATGTGATCGAGCCAGTTGGCAGGCGCGATGCGACGGCCGGACCTGCCGATCACGAGAGCGATTTCGCCTTCAAAATCAAGGCTGTCCGACTCGTTCGGCCGCAGCATCTTGCCGAGGTGCCCGACCTGGGCGGCGGCGAAGCGGACGAAGATGGTGGGATTGTCCTCGCCGCCGCGACCGGTTTCCTCTTGGTGGTCGCGGTAGTTGAGGCCGACGCAGAGGATCTTGTCGGGGTCCGTGATGGTGGGCAGGTAGGTGATCTCGTCGAGCGCGCAATCCGCCGAGTCTCCTGCCTCGGCAGCCACCTCTTCGAGGCCCCGGGCGATGGCCGCCTTCAGCGTGGGGATGCCGGTGCGACGCCCTGCGTCCACCACGCCACCATCCACGACGCGCCCGAAGGACGCTTCCCCGTTCCGCTCAAACGAAAGCCAACGCATGAACCCTCCCGCCCTTGGCCAACCGAACTCGTTGCTGAAGTCGACTCGCTCGCCGGCTATTGGTCGAACATGATCACGCTGCGTGCCACCTCTCCCTTGTCGAGCGCCAAGAGCGCGTCGGTGACATCGCCGAGGGCGATGCGGCTCGAGATCATGTCATCGAGGTGCAGCTTGCCTTGCAGGTAGAAGTCCACGAAGCGCGGCATGTCCACGCGGAAGCGGTTCGAGCCCATCATCGAGCCCTGGATCGTCTTCTCCTGCAGGAAGTCTGGGCCGTGCAGTTCCACCATCTGGCCTGGTGGGATCATGCCGATGATCGTCGCGGTGCCGCCGCGCCGGATCATGCGGAAGGCTTGCTCGGAGGTGACCTTGAGGCCGATGGCCTCGAAGGAGTAGTGAACGCCGCCGCCGGTGAGATCCCGCACCTGCTGCACCGGATCGCCGGCGCCGGCGGCCACCACGTCGGTGGCGCCGAACTTGCGGGCGAGTTCCAGCTTCGAGGGCACCATGTCCACGGCGATGACTCGCGATGCCCCGGCGATGGCGGCGCCGTTGATGCATGACAGGCCCACGCCGCCGCAACCGATGACCGCCACCGTGGCGCCTGGTTCCACCGCCGCGGTGTGGATCACCGCGCCGACCCCGGTGGTGACGCCGCAGCCGATGAGGGCGGCGCGGTCGAGCGGCATGTCCTCGCGAATCTTCACCACGGAGTGCTCGTGCACCAGCATCTTCTCGGCGAAGGAGCCGAGGTTGGCGAACTGGCCCAGGCGGCCGCCAGCCTTCGACAGACGTGGCTCGTCCTCGGGTCCTCGCCGCACTTCCGGCTCCTGGCAGAGCGACATGTGGCCGGTGAGGCAATCCTCGCAATGGCCACAGAACACGGAAAGACAGGTGATGACGTGATCGCCGGGCTTGACGTAGTTCACCTGATCGCCCACCTGCTCGACGATGCCGGCCGACTCGTGGCCGAGCACCACCGGCAACTGTCCCGGATAGGTGCCGTTGAAGAAGTGCATGTCGGAGTGGCACACCCCGGCGGCGACGGTTCGCACGAGCACCTCGCGCGGACCGGGCTTGTCGATGTCGATCTCCTCGACATCCATGGGCTGGTTGACCTCGCGGAACACGGCTGCCTTCATGGCGATTCCCCTCGTTTCGACCGGAGCGGCACCGCCGACGGCACCGCAGATAACGGACAGACAGTGTGCAGGCGCTGACCGTTCGCTTCAACCGCTAGCGAGCATCGTCAGCGACTGCCAAAGCGCCATCGCGCCCAAGGCGAGCAAAAGCAGCAATGTGCCGCCCGCGCCGACAGCCCGCAGCGGCGTCGCCCCCTTGTCGTGCTGCAGGCCGAAGGGATGGGCGATGCGACATGCGACGAGCAAGATGCCAACGACATGCAGGAACAGGGCACTGCCGCCGTTCGCCTCGATCAAGGCCATCAGCACGAGTGCGAACGGCACGTATTCGACGAAGTTGCCGTGGCGGCGAATGGCCACGGCCAGGTCCATGTCGTCACCGTGCAGGATGGCGACGTTGGCGCGCCCCCGTTGCCGCCCCACAAGGGCGCTCAGGGCGACAAAGACGGCCAGAAGCAGGGCTGCATAGAGAGCGGTGATGGGGAGCATGGCGGTGGTCCTGGGCGGTGGGTGTTG
>VXPR01000393.1 GCA_009839405.1 Gammaproteobacteria bacterium | reverse complement strand
GGCTGCGTCGGGGCGCGCTCCCTCCCCCACCGGCGCCAGCGGTCCTCTGGGGGTCGTTTGGTTTTGTCTTAGTGACTTCCCTCCGAGGGGGGCCGCCCTGCACGAAGGCCAGCAAGCGGGGAGTGACAGAGGGGGGCGCGCCGTTGGTACGGCGCACGCTATTTGCGCGAGCGTCGTGCTCGGATGGCGTCCAGGAGCGCTGCGGTTGTGGGGTCGGTTTCGGGCTGGACGACACCCGTAGCCAAGGCTTGTTTGACGGGCGGGGCGAGGCGCTTGCCGAGTTCAACCCCCCATTGGTCGAAGGAGTTGACTTGCAGCAGCCGGCCGGCGCAGAAGACCTTGTGTTCATAGAGCGCCAGCAAAGCGCCGAGGGCGTGTGGCGTTAGCTCGTCGAGCAGGATGGTGGTGGTGGGGCGGTTGCCCGGTGTGCGGCGGTGCGGGTCTTCGGCGTTGTCACCGCGTTCGAGCGCCTCGCCTTGGGCCAAGCAGTGCGCGAGCAGACGCTCGTGCTGTTCCGCGTGTCGGTGGGCCGGGTTCACGACCGCGACGAGATCGGCGCTCACCGCGCGCGTACCCTGGTGGAGCAGTTGGTGGAAGGCGTGCTGGCCGTTCGTCTCCTCGCCGCCCCAAATCACCGGCGCGGTGTGAACGGCGCTGGCCTCGCCATCGGTGCGCACGGACTTGCCGTTGCTTTCCATCTCCAATTGCTGGAGGTAGTCGGGCAGTCGGCGCAGGCGCATGTCGTAGGCGAGCACGGCGTGGCTCGATGCGCCACGGAAGTTTGCGTTCAGGAGGCCCGCCAAGGCAAGCAGCATGGGCGCGTTGCGTTCCACCGGCGCGCTGCGGAAATGGCGGTCCATTCGGTGCGCGCCGCCAAGAAAGTCGGCGAAGCCCTGCCGGCCGATTCGCACCGCCAGCGGCAAGCCGACGGCAGACCAAACCGAAAAACGGCCACCCACCCAATCCCACATGGGAAAGCAGGCATCCCGGGCAATGCCGAATTCGCGTGCCGCCGCGACATTCGCGGTGATGGCGGCGAAATGGTGCGCCAGCGCCGCTGGCTGCAAGGTACGTTCGAGGAGCCAACTGCGCGCCGCAGCCGCATTGGCGAGGGTTTCCTCGGTTCCGAAGCTCTTCGAGACCACGGCGAAAAACGTCGTTTCGGGATCAAGTCCTGCGAGAGACCTGGCGATGGCATGGCCGTCGACGTTGGCCAGGAAGCGGATGTCCGGCGGTCGCCGCCCCGGTGGGCTCGCTAGCGCCTCGCAGACGAGACGGGGGCCGAGATACGAGCCGCCGATGCCGATGTGCACCAATGTGCGAATGAGCCTGCCGGTGTGGCCGACGCGCTCGCCAAGCCGCAGTGCTTCGGCGAAGTCGAGCATTCGGCGCTGCTCTCGCTCGATCGCGTCGGCATCGCTGGCCGGCCGCTCGTGCGCTGGCGTCCGCAGGGCCGTGTGGAGAACGGCGCGGTCTTCGGTGGTGTTGATTCGATCGCCACGAAACTGCGCCTCGACCGCGTCCGGCAGTTCGCTTTCTTGCGCGAGTTCGACCAGTGCGGCCAACGTCTCCTTGTTGATGCCTTGGCGAGAGAACTCCACCAAAAGGGGGCCCACACGGACGCCAAGGGAACGCTCTGGTGCCGCGCGCCTTGCGGTGCGAGAGAGGGCGAGACGCCCACCCTCCGAGGCGACGCCGCCTTCTGCCAGCTTCGCGAGGCGCCGCCAAGACGGCAGCTTCTCAGGCCCCGACGGCAATGTCTGCCCCGATGTTGTCGATCAGGCGGGCGCCACCGAGCCGGGCGGCGGCCAAGACGCGCAGGCTCCTCGTGTTGGGCTCGGGCTCCACTAGGCGTTCGGCATCGCGAACGGCCACGTAGTCCACGGCAAAGCCAGCCGCCCTCAGCTCGCCGGCGGCATCCGCCTCGAGCTGACCGAAGTCCCTTGCGCCGGCGTCAATGGCATCGCGCACATCGCACAGCTTGCGGTGGATCCGCGGCGCCAGTTCGCGTTCCGCCGGCGTCAGGTATTGATTGCGGCTCGACAGCGCGAGCCCGTCTGCCGCCCGCACGGTCGGCACACCGACGATTTCCGTCGCAATGTCGAGATCACGCACCATCGCCCGAATCAGCGCAAGCTGCTGCCAGTCCTTCTCGCCAAAGAACGCCCGATGCGGCGCCGCGAGGTGCAAGAGCTTCGCCACCACTGTCGCAACGCCATCGAAGTGCCCCGGTCGCGCGGCGCCGCAAAGGGTATCGGCAAGCGCGGGAACCGAAACCGTCGTCAACCCCTGACGTCCCCGCGGATACATCTCGGCCGTAGCCGGCGCAAACACCACATCCACGCCCGCCCTCTCGAGTTGCGCAACATCCTCGTCGAACGTGCGCGGATAGCTCTCGAAATCCTCACTCGGCGCAAACTGCGTGGGGTTGACGAAGATCGTCGCGACCACATTGGCACACTCCTCCCGCGCGGCCCGCACCAACGCAAGATGGCCCTGGTGCAAGTTCCCCATTGTCGGCACGAGCCCAACGCCACCTCGCATGAGTTCCCGACGCTCGCGCAGGCCCCGAATCCCAGCGATTACCTCCATCAGACACTTTCCGCCTGAGGAACAAGACCGGGCCCTGAACTCATCCGCTAGCCCCCCCTCCGAGAAAGGCGAGGACCCCTTTCTCGGAGAGGGGGGGAGTGACAGGAGGGGCGTGTGGCCCGCAGGCCCTTCCCCTTTTATCGCTCGCGCGGGGCAATGGGAATAGGCGGGGCAGCCGTTCCTGTGTCACTCCCCCCTCGCGGGGGAGTCGAGAAAGCGCGTCCTCGCGTTTTCTCGGAGGGGGGGCTACTTCGTTCACGGACGGCTCAAGCGTCCTTCGCCAGCCGAATGCCCGTGAACTGCCAGCGATCCGGCGGATAGAAGAAGTTGCGGTAGGTGGGGCGGACATGGCCCTCGGGAGTCGCGCACGAGCCACCGCGCAGCACCTGTTGGCCGGACATGAACTTGCCGTTGTATTCGCCAAGGGTGCCGGGGAGCGGCGTGAATCCTGGATAGGGGCGATAGGCGCTCGACGTCCACTCCCAACAATCGCCGAAGAGCTGCATTGGCGCGGCTTCGCCGTCGGCGCCGGACATGGCAGATGCCGGATGCAGCCGACCGCTGTCGGCAAAGTTACCGGCCAACGCGGCCGCGGCCGGCTCGTGACTGTCCGGACTCCTCTCCCGAGGGGAGGCCCCTCGCGCTCCCCCGCGCGCCACATGTTCCCACTCCGCCTCCGTCGGCAACCGTGCGCCAGCCCAAGCGGCATACGCCTCGGCCTCGTAGAAGCTCACATGCGTCACCGGCAGGTGGGGGGCCACGGCGCTCTCGCCGTCCAGTCGGTACTCCTGCCAACCGTCGTCGGTGGCGCGCCAGTACATTGGCGCGTCGATTCCGTGCCGGCACACCCAAGCCCAGCCCTCCGACAGCCAAAGCGCTGGCTTCGCATAGCCGCCGTCTTCGATGAACTCCTGATACTCGCCATTCGTCACGGCCCGGTTCGCCAGCGCAAACGGCTCCAGCCACACGCGATGTTCCGGGCTCTCGTTGTCGAAGCAAAATGCGCCGCCGGCATCCATGCCCTGCTCGGTCAAGCCGCCGTCGAACTCCGCGAACGCGAGCGGCAGCGCCGTTTGCGGCGTCTCGCAATTCAGTTCCTCCAACGAGGGGAAGCCCCTCGCGCTCCCCCACGCTGAGGGCTCCCGATAGGCGGGCTTCAGCGGATTGCTGCCGAGCGTGACCTTGAAGTCGGTGACGAGAAGCTCCTGATGCTGTTGCTCGTGATGCAGCCCGAGTTCCACGCGCGCCTGCACGTCGGCGTCTTCGGCGACGAGCAGAGGCGCCATCGCCACATCGACATGGCGCCGATAGGCCAGCACTTCGGCCACCGTCGGCCGCGACAGGCTGCCGCGATTCGGCCGCGGAAACGGTAGCCCGACACCGTTGTAGTAGGAGTTGAACAGATACTCGAACGCAGGGTGGAAGGGCCGGTAATCCTTCCGGAACGGCACCAGCAGAAAGGTCTCGAAGAACCAGGTCGTGTGCGCCAGATGCCACTTCGGCGGGCTGGCATCGACGATGGGCTGCACGCCATAGTCCTCGATCTCGAGCGGTTCGCACAGCTCCTCGCTGCGCCGACGAATGCGGCCATAGACCTCCTCTCGCGAGGGGAGGCCCCTCGCGCTCCCCCGCGCTGAGGGCTCCGCCCGTGCGGAACTCGCTGCCATCGGCGAGGTGAATGCCATCAGGCCCGATCCAACGCCCGAACCACTCGGGCGATGCTGACGGCCTCGAACGGCGAGCGGATGTAGCCAGCCAAGCGAACCTCCGGATCGACAACGGCAATGAAGCCGGTGTGATCGACCAGATAGTCGAGCGCAGAGCCCGCGCTGGGTGCCTTTCGAAACGCCGCGCCCAAGCTCCCGGCGAATTGGTGCACCGCATGCGGCGAGCCCGTCGCCGCCACAAATCGGGGCGAGAACGTGCCGACATAGTGGCCGAGCAACTCCGGCGTGTCCCGCTCCGGATCTACGCTCACGAGCACGGCCTGGAATCTGCCCTCGCCCACGAGCCGCTCCGCCTCCGCCAGCACGGAGAGCGTCACCGGGCAGATGTCCGGGCAATTCGCATAGCCGAAGAACACCAGGTTCCACTGCCCGCTGAGACGTCCTTGATCGAATGCGCCGCCGTCGTCATCGACGAGTGCGAAGGCTGCAATCGGTCGCGGCACGTCGTAGGCGCGGTAGCCGAGAGCACGCAGCTCCGCGCCAGACAGCACCGGCTCGCCGGAAAGCTGCGCCACGGTCACGCCGAGGCCGACGACCCCAAGCACCAGCGCGCCGATGGCAACGAGCTTCACGTTACCCCCAGCGGCCCGGGGGGCGGGGGGGGCCGCGGGGGGGCGGCCCCGGCGGGCGGGGGGCCGCGGCGGGGCGGGGTGCGCCCCCACCCCGCAAAAACGCGACGGCGGGGTTT
>VXPR01000362.1 GCA_009839405.1 Gammaproteobacteria bacterium | reverse complement strand
ACAGCAAGTCCCCGCCCCCATGGATGTCATGGTGCGCATGCCCTCCGGCGTCCGCCTCGAGTTCAGCAGCAACGCCACGCGAGTAGGCATCGAGTTCCTCGCCACCAACATGGTGACACCCCCGCGTCCACGCCGCCCCATCACCTTCAACCTGCAATGCGGTGACACCCTCAAGGCCGCCACCTCCACCGCCGGCAACACGATTGTCCTCAACCCGCGCCTGCCCGGCGAGTTTGAGCTGAAGCGCGGCGAAGTGGACACACTGTGGTTCGACGATCTGCCGGCAGGCGACAAGCACTGCGAAATCTGGCTGCCCCACAACGCCATGCTGGAACTGCACTCCCTCAAGCTAGACGACAGCGCCAGCATCGGCCCACCGCCCCAGGAATCACGCCCCGTCTGGCTGCACTACGGCAGTTCCATCAGCCACTGCATGGAAGCCGAGCAGCCGGCCTTCACCTGGCCAGCGGTCGCGGCGCGAAGCGCCGGCGCGTCACTCCGCAGCCTCGGCTTCGGCGGCCAGTGCCACCTCGACCAATTCGTCGCCCGCACCATCCGCGACGCCCGCGCCGACGTCATCACCATCAAGACCGGCATCAACATCGTCAACATGGATTCCATGCGCGAGCGCATCTTCACCCCCGCGCTGCATGGCTTCCTCGACACCATCCGCGAAGGCAAGCCCCACACCCCCATCGCCGTCATCTCGCCGATCTTCTGCCCAAGCGCCGAAGACAACCCGGGCCCCACCATCCCCAACGCCGACGGCAAGTTCGTGACCCACGCCGGCAACGAACACCTCCGTAACGGCTGCCTGACCCTAAAGCGCATCCGCGAACTGATCGCCACGGTGGTCAACGCCCGCCAAGCCGCTGGTGACCGCAAACTCCACTACGTCGACGGCCTTACCCTCTTCGGCGAAGCCGACGCCGGCGACCTCCCCGACGACCTCCACCCCAATCCCGCTGGCTACATCCGCATGGGGGAACGTTTCGCCCCAACGCTGGCGGAGCTCTGCACGCAATAGATGGGCCTCGGAGTCTCCAGCCCGTCGAGGACGTCGGGTCGCCGAGGCGTAGGGAACAGGGCAGCTTCTCCCGCCTTCAACGCTGCGGGAAGGGCCTTGGGGGGAGGGCATCTTGCCCTCCCACGCGCCGCAAGGCGCGATTCGCGCTGCACATCTCTCCCGCGACTCGCGCGCCTGTCGGCGCGTACGAGGGCGAGACGCCCTCGCCCCCAGGGTCGCGACTTCGATTCAGATGGTCAAAGAATCAACGTGTTGGACGGCTTGTTCGAGTGCGAGGGACGGCTTGTGTTCCCATGGCGATGTCCCGTCGTGACTCAGGCGTTAGGGAGCCGCCGATCCTTTCCCGTTTCGTCAAGTTGGTCGTTGGGGGAGGGCAAGACGCCTTTGCACAAAACTCTGTTGGATGGCTTGATCAGAGGTTCCTACACGATCCCCCGGGCCCGGTAGTCCGCCACCGTTTCCGAGTCGAAGCCGAGCTCGGCAAGCACGGCCTCGGTGTGCTCTCCCGGTTCCGGCGCTCGACGAATGCCTCGCCGTTGCACCGCATCCACATTCACAGGATGGTTGATGACGTAATCCGCCGCGATGTCGTCCACCGGCGGCATCACGACGTTGTTCGCCGTGAGTTGCTCATCGCTGGCGAGGTCGTCGATCTTGCCCACCATCGATACCGGCACCGCGGCCTCGGCCAACGCCGCGAGCCAGTGCGCGGCGGATTGGCGGCTCACGATCGGCCGCAGCTTTGCGGCGATTTCCGTCGCATGTGCAAGGCGCGACTCCTGGCTCGCGTAGCGCGGCTCGGCCATCAGCGCCGCCGCGCCAAGCACATCGAGCAGTCGCGCCGTTTCCTCGTCGCTGCGCACCATCGTGAACTGCAGCCAGCGCCCGTCCGCGGTCTCGTAGAGCTCCCGCGTGAACGGCCGCGCCGACGGGTTCGGGTAGTTGGAGAAATCGCTGCCGTGGGCGAACCGCGCCGCCGCAATGCAGGACGCCGCCCACACGCCATTGGCGATGAGTGACGTATGCACCATGCCACCCTCGCCAGTGCGCTCGCGGTGCAGCAAGGCCGTGACGATGGCGGCATAGAGCGCAACGGCGGTCGGGTGATCCCCCATCCCCGGCAATGACGGTGCCGGCTGCGCGCCAGGCGAGCGCACCACGTCCATCAACCCCGACCGCGACCAATACGCCACCAAGTCGAACCCTTCCCGATCCTTCTCGGGCCCTTGCTCCCCGTAGGCGGTGAGCGATGCGTAGATCATGCGCGGGTTGATGGGCTTCAAGTCCTCGTAGGTGAGTCCCAGTCGCCGCCGCATGTGCAGCGGGTAGTTGGTGACATACACGTCGCACGCCGCCACCAAACGCCTCAGCACCTCCTGCCCCTCCGGCGCCTTCACGTTCAGGGTGATGGAACGCTTGCCCCGCGCATCCTGCGCCCACGCATAGTTGATGCCGGCTTTCGGCGTCGCCGGCGCAAGCGCCAGGCGACGATATGGGTCGCCATCCCCCGGCATCTCAACCTTCACCACATCGGCGCCGAAGTCCGCCAGCATCGTCGCGGACACGGGCCCCGCAATCCAGCTCCCGGCATCCACTACCTTCAGCCCCTCGAACAGAAGCGGCCCTTCGCCCGCCATGCCTTGCGCCCTCCTCGCTTTGGCGTGCGCGATGGTAAACGACGCATCGCGTCGGAGATGCGCGGGGCGTGTACCATCCGGCCACGATCCGGGACTTGGAAGTTGATGGTTGGGCAGGGCGCTCTCGGACTAGCGGCGCGGCTGTGCTTTGCTTGTCGGCCAATGCGGACGCGCCCCTTGGGCTGTGTGCGCAAACAAGCGCGAATGTGGCGATGAGACGAGTGCCGTGAACGATGCAGGGTCCCGCGATCCGGCCGACATGCCCGTCTCAACGGCCGAACAGTTCCTGAGCGCGATTGACGGACTGAATGTCTGGCGGCGCGGGAGCCAGCGGGCGCCTCACAAGCCTCTGCTGCTCCTCCTCGCGCTCGGTTTGGTGGCACGTGGCGGAGCGCGCACTACGCCATTCGCAAGCGTCGAAAAGCCGCTTCGCGACCTCCTTCGGCGGTTTGGACCTCCACGCGCAACACACCATCCGGAGTACCCCTTTGTCTACTTGGGCAACGATGGGCTGTGGGACATCGTGCATGCACAGGCACTGCGGGGGCGGCGCATCGGCCGCAAGGTGCTCCTCGACAATGGAGTTTCGGCGGGTTTTCCAAACGCGCTGTTTGCGCTACTGAGGTCCGACGGGCGCCTCGTCCAACAGGCAGCCCAACGCCTGCTGGATGGGCACTTTCCGGCATCGTTGCACCAGGACATCCGCGATGCGGTAGGCCTCCGGGAACACGAGGTGCGCGATGCCCCGCGGCGGCCCCGCGACCCCAAGTTCCGGCACGAAGTCCTGCGCGTTTACGAACGCCACTGCGCCGTATGTGGCTTCGACATTCGCCTCGTGGACGACCTGCTCGGCCTCGAAGCCGCCCACATCAAATGGCACGCAGCCGGCGGCCCGGACGACGTCCGCAACGGCCTGGCACTATGCGGCCTACACCACAAAGCACTCGATCGTGGCGCCATCGGCATCGAACCAACCGGTTCAGGCTTCCAGGTCCTGATCTCCGCAGAGGTAAACGGCCAAAGCGAAGCCATGCGTTGGCTGCTCGACTACGCCGGGCAAGCACTTCGGCAGCCGCAAAGCACGGAATGGGCACCAGACCCTTCCTTCGTCGATTGGCACCGCAAGGAGGTGTTCCGCGACCCGCCAAGGTAGCGCGCTGGTCTGCCCCTTGGTCGAGCCCTTCCTTTATGGAACGGGTCTCGGCACAGTCAAGCGAACTCGCCGACGGTCACGCTGATGCGCTTGCCCAATTGGTGCAATGCGCGGTCGATGGCGGCGGGTTTGGTGCCGTGGTCGGGGTTGAGCATGCGCCGCACTTCGCTCTCGGCGATTTCCAGATCGCGGGCGAAGCTACGTTGGGACACACCAGCGCTACGAAACGCCTCGTAAAGCGCTGCCTTGAGGGCGATGGGCAATGGCGGCACGATGACCGCCTGCTGACTGGTGGCGCGGGAGGGTGTGGGCAAGTCGTCGCCGTCGCGCATGGTCGCGGCGAGTAGCTCGCGCAACAGGTCGCGGGCCTCGGTGAGCGCTTCGTCCAAGGTCGCGTCGTCCGTGGCGCCCCATCCGAAGTCGGGGATGGTTACGACGTAACGGCCGTCTTCATCGCGTTCGACAAGCGCGGGATAGTTGTAGCTGTGGGGCATTTGGTCGGCCTCCTTGAGCTAGAGCTTCGGTGCCACCGGCTAGAAGTCGTCCGGTTCGATGTCTAGGTCGCTGAGCGTTTTGAGGAGCAATCCCTTGCCAAGCTTCTTCTTCCTGTCTTTGACCGTCGTTTTCCGTTTGCCCACGTAGAGGGTCCCGTGCGAACCGGAGCCTTCGCCCGCCTCGAGGCGGACTTCCTGCCCCCCGTTGCCGCGCTCATCTGCGGACCCTCGCGACGAACTGCCGGCCGCTTATGGGAACCGAGGCACCCTTGTGACCAAACGGCACAAGAGTATGTGCGCGCAATAGTCGTGCACACTTTTTCTGCGGTGGCTGGCTTCGCGTGGGTGTCTGGATAGGCCGGCGATGCTGCCGACGGCGACGATCCAGCCCGCGTTGCGCGTGACCATGTTCGTCCGCGCTTGTGTTCTTCAAAGGAAACATGGCGACCACTGCGCCGCCATATTTCCATGAGCAGCAATATGGCCTCCGTCTAACGCCTATGTTCCACCTACGTACAATAAGGGCGTGAAAGTCGACGCTCCAACACCGAGGCTGGACCTAGGCCGCGCCGGTGCCTACGCGATGCAGGCTGGCTATCGCGCCTTTCTGCCCAAGCCCCTGCCGCCGGATCCGCCGCTCGCGATGAACGAGTCGTTGTTGGCCCTCCTGTCGGATTCTGATCGCGTCCTGGGACGGCTGGGCGGCG
>VXPR01000054.1 GCA_009839405.1 Gammaproteobacteria bacterium | reverse complement strand
CTCTTTGGGGCGCGCTACGAGTCGCTCAGGCGGCTGGAGGCGGAAACCACGCAGCGGGCGCTGCCGCGCAACTGGTTCGCCACCACGGTGCGGGGTTTCCTGCCCTATCGGATCGATGCGCGGCGCTTCGTCGGCGATGGGAGTGCGTTCCGGGGCTTCACCACCGAGTCGCTCGGCAGCGAGCCCGGCCTGCCGGTGGCAGCGAGCTGGCGCATCGAGCGGGATGGCGAAAGGTCGGTGGTGTCGTATCACGAGGAGGGGGGACTCGCCTGGCAGGTGCTCGCGGTCGATGCCCCGGCGGCGTTTCAGTATGCCGACGCGGCGCTCGTCTGGCGCAACGCGTGGCCGGTGCAGGAGCTGCCGTTCGAGCATGCTCCGACGCTTGTGCGGCTGGTGACGATTGACGGCGAGACGCTTTGGCTGGGGCGCCTCAAGGCGTATCCGGAAGCGGTTCCGCATCCAGAGGATTTCTCGTGAAGAGGAGGATTTTGTTCGGGGCCGGCGCTTGGCTGGCGTTGTCTGGAACGCAGGTTGCGATGGCGTTGTCTTGGCTCCGCTGCGTGCGCGCCTTCGGCACGCTTGGAGGGCGAGACGCCCTCCCTCCAGAGGCCCGCGTTCAGTCCGAAGGGCCGCTAGGTGTGGGGGCGTTGTCTTGGCTCCGCTGCGTGCGCGCCTGGCGGCGCGCTTCGGAGGGCAGGATGCCCTCCGTCCCTCCGGGACCACCGCTTGCAGGGGCTTTTTCGCTTGGTACTTGCCGACGGGGTTTTGCCTTAGTTGCGGTGCTTTGGGTCTTGGCAGCGTTGGGGCTGGTGGCGGTCTATGTGGACGGGTTGGTGGGGTCGCGAGTGGATCGGGCGATGGCTGCGCGGGAGGGCATCGCTCGCAAGTTGGATCGAATTGGGACGCACAGCACCGTGGTCTATCTCGCCGTGGCGGGGAGAGCGAACCACCGGGCGCTGGTGTTGGAGCGGCGGCAACGGTTCACGGACGACATTGCCGAGAACGAGTTCCTGCCGGCGGGGGACGGCGAGCTCTTGCTCACCGGCAAAACCTACGCTGGCCTTGGGGACATGCACTTCTCGGTGCAGGACGAGACCGGGCTCGGCGCCCTGAACCTGCCCCACGCACCGATGTTCGGTGCGGCGCTCGTGCACCTAGGGGTGACGCCGCTCGACGTGCGGCGGCTGGCGGCGCGGGTGCGCGACTACATCGACCTCGACGCCGACCTCAGCGTCAGCGGGGCCGAGAGCCTGGCCTATCGTCGTCGCGACCTGCCGCCGCCGCCGAACTGGATCATGCTGGCGCCGCTCGAGATCAAGCGCGTGTTCGGTGCCGCCGAGGCCATCGCGCCCGAGCAGTGGGAGCCCTTGCGAGGGCTGGTTTCCACCCGCTCGGCGGGCTACAACTTCAACACCATGCACCCCGATGTGCTCGCGGGGCTGCTACGCTTGCCGGCGGAGCAAGTGGACGCGGTGCTGAAGGCAAGGGCGGGAGGCCCGATCAACCGCGCCGATCAGGTGGCATCGCTCACGGGCCGGCACCTCGACATCAGCGACGAGGACATCCTCACCGCGCCGTCGAGCTTCCTGCGCGTGGCGGTGTGGCCGAAGGGAGGCGGGGCGCGCTCGGTGGCTGGCATCCAACTTACCCTGCAGGGAGATGTGGTGCCTTGGCGCACCGGCTATTTCTACACCGAGACGCTAACGCCCGCGCAATCGAGGCAAACGGAAAGGGAGACGGAAGCGCCCTACCTGGGCGAGATCGATACCACCGCAGATGACGCTGCAAGACCTGCAACAGAGGCTCCGACGCCTGCTACGCCGCTTTTCGGCGCGACCTTCAGCGATTCAGACTGAGGCCGGCGCCGAGGCGCTGCCCATGCGCTCCTTCCAGCCGCATTGGATCGTCGGCCGCGGCCTCACCATGTATCGCTGCCAGGACTTCAGCCGCGTGCCCCGCACAAGGAGGCAGGCGGCGGTGGCGTTGCAGGTCTCCGTGTGGAGTCCGTTTGCCGACACCGGCTGGCGCTGCGTGTGGGCCGGCGGCAAGGCCATGGTGTGGTTCTGGGACGCGGCCGACGTGAATGTGCAAGGGGAGCTCCTCGACAAGGCGGCGATGGAACGACCGGCCACGGTGAGTCAGGTGCCGGAGCCGCTCTTTCTGCCGCGCGGGCAGGACGGCGCGCGACTGGTGCAATGTCACGACGGCTACGACCTGCAATTCTGGCAAGGCGGGGTGTTGCTCGACTCGCTTTGGACGCGGCAGGAACCGGATGAACGCCGCATTGCGTGGTTCCTGGAGCGGATTGGCGAGACAGCAGACGAGGCGCTCCTGGTCGAGGCCGAGATGGCGCCGGAGCCCTGGTCGCGCAGCGAGTCGCCGGTGGAATGGCTGCGGGCGCGGGAGACGGCCATCGGCGTCACCTGCCTTGCCGTGCTGGCGCTGGCCGGTGTTTGGCAGGAGGCGCGCTATTGGAAGATGCGCCTCGCCACCGGCGGCGCGGCGGCCGACTTGACCGTCGTGGAGACGGATGTGCTACCGCAGCTCTCGGCGCGGGGGGATTTCGTCGACCTCAGGCGGCGCAACGAGAGGCTGGCGGAGCTCTTCGGCCAGCCATCGCAGGCGCGGCTGATGGGGGTGGTGGACGAGATCCTCCCAAGCGACACGGCGGTGTTCCGCGAGTGGCGCTTCGCCGAGGGGGAACTGGCGGTGGTGCTGGTGGAGGATGCCGAGGAGGCAGTGGATCGGGTGGCCTTCGTGCGGGCGCTGGAGGCGCATCCCTGGCTCAGCGGGGTGCGGGCGGAGCAGGGCCGACGGCAGGGCGAGGTGCGCTTTCGCATGGAGGTCGCGGCGCGATGAAGGAGCGCTTCGAGGCGCTTGTGGCGCGCCTTCGGGAAGAGCTTGAGAAGAGCACGGTGGTGCGGCTGGGCGCCTGGGGCATCGCCGGGGTTTTGCTGCTGTGGTTCGCCTTGGCACGGGGAGATGCGGTGGCGCTCGCGCATGCCGACTACGTGTCGGAGGCTCGGCGTCTCAACGCGGCTACCGGCGCCTTGGACGGCGGCGATTGGGCGTCGCGGCTGGAACGGGAACGGGCCGTGGCTGCCGAACTCGACGGGATGCTGTGGCAGGCAGACTTCGAGGGACACGCTCAGGCGGAACTCGAGGAAGCGCTGACGAGCATCTTCGAGCCGCTGGACTTGGGGAGGCGGCGCATTCGCATGGGGGTGAGCCAGCCGGCGCCGGACTTGCCGGGAGTGTGGCAGGTGCAGGCACAGGTGAGCGCGGAGTATCGAACAGGGGCGGAACTCGCGGCCTTGCACGCGGTGGCGACGTATCCGCGCCGGCTAGCGGTGGAGCGGTTTGTCATCACGACGAACCCGCGCCGGATTGACGTGATCGTTTCGGCCTACTTCACGGGGTTTGGTGGGGACGGGGCGTAGAGGCTGAGGGCGACGGCGAAGGCGTACCAGCCCCCCCTCCGAGAAAAGGCGAGGACGCCTTTTCTCGACTCCCCCGCAAGGGGGGAGTGACAGGAAGGGCCCGCGAACCGCCTGGCTCGGGGGATGCGCCGATGGGTTCGGCACGGGCCCCATGGGGGCGACCCTTGTGGTCGCCCGTATCTGTATAACGCACGGTGTTGGTTTGGCCAACGCCGGCGACCACAAGGGTCGCCCCTACGAGCCTTCGAGGACCTTGGTGACGTCGGCGGCGAAGTCGGGCAGGAGGGCGGAGGTTGCGGTGTCGCCGGGGTGGAACGCGCCGTGCTCGGTGTAGGTGTCGCCGGCGAGGGTCAGGACGGTGATTGCGGCGGCCTGGAGGTCGACGATCCAGTACTCGGGGATGCCGGCTTCGGCGTAGTCCGCGCGTTTGGTGATGTAGTCGCGGTCGGGGTCGTCGGGGCTGACTACTTCGACCACTAGGTCGGCGCCGGTCCAGTAGCGGTCGCTGCGGCGCTCGTCTTTTGCGTCCTGAAGGAGCAGCAGGTCCGGCTCGCGGAACTTCCCAGGGCGGATGTGCAGGCGTAGCACCGAAAACCGAACGATGCCTCCATGCGGAAGAATGTATGCGCGAAAGAGGTCGTTGAGGTACGTGAGCGCACCTTGATGCGTGTCAGTTGGCATCGGCAGTTTCTCAATGCAGCCGTCAGTGAATTCGATGAACCGATTGCAGGAATCGGTCAGCCACAGGTAGTCCTTCTCACTCCAGCATCCTTGCGGGGGCCGGCGGTCGAGAAGGATTGCGTCGGCTTGCTCCTGAGTTGTTGCAGATGCGTCCATGCGGGTATTTTCCATCACCGTGTTTCCGGCGGCAAACACATTCGATCGCCGCTTTACGATGTTGCCGACTGGCCCTGTTCCGGGACGTAGCCGATGTCGGCGTTGTCGCCCTCGCCGCCTTCGGCCTGGTCGGCGCCCAGGGAGTAGAGGACGAAGCCTTGCAGGTTCTCGACCGGGCTCTCGTAGCGGTAGGGGGTGCGCCAGGGATCGGCGGGGAGTTCGTCGTCGAGGTACGGGCCACGCCAGTAGTCGGCGACATCCGGGGGAGGTGACATGAGGGCGGCCAGGCCCTCGGTGGTGGTGGGGTAGCGACCCACGTCGAGCCGAAACGCCTGCAGGCCGGCGCGAAGGCTCTTCACCTGCACCTCCGCAGCGCGGACATTGGCCTGATCCACCTGGCCCATGATCCGCGGCGCCACGAGTCCCGCGATGAGCACGAGGATGACCAACACGACCATGACCTCGATCAAGGTGAAGCCGGCGGACGAGGAGCGGCTTCGGCCGGGCCGAAACGTCACCGGGAAAGCGGCGGAGGGTCGGTGAAACGTCTGCATGTTCAGCCCGCACCGTGGGTGGCATTGCTGGCTCTAGTTTAGCGCCGTTGTGGCCGACGTAGGCCGGCTCGGACGACCACACGGGTCGCCCTCCCTCCGGAATCGAGCCGCCGTAGGAGACGCGTTGGAATGCCTCGGCGGATTCGGCAGGGGCCTCGTAGGGGCGACCCTTGTGGTCGCCTGTGTTGAAT
>VXPR01000039.1 GCA_009839405.1 Gammaproteobacteria bacterium | reverse complement strand
CCTACGCCTACATGCCCGCCGAAGGCATCTGGGAGAACCCAGAGAAGGCTGGCGAGGTCGCGGCACAGCTGGTGGAAGAAGGCAACACCGCCTGCAAGATCGATCCCTTCATGCCGCTGTTCCCCCTGCCTCGCGACATCCCGCTCAAGGACCTCAAGCACGCCGCCCGCATATTCCGCGCCATCCGCGACGCCGTGGGCGACGAGCTCGAAATCGGCATCGGCACCCACGGCCAGTTCAGCACCTCCGGCGCCATCCGCGCGGCGAAGGTGCTCGAGGAGTTCCACCCCTTCTGGTTCGAGGAGCCGGTGCCACCGGAAAACGTCGACGAGATGGCCCGCGTCGCCCGCCAGACCAGCATCCCCATCGCCACTGGCGAGCGCCTCGCCACCAAGTACGAGTTCGCCCAGATCCTGAACAAGCAAGCCGCCGGCATCATTCAGCTAGACGTGGGTCAGTGCGGCGGCATCCTCGAATCGAAGAAGATCGCCGGCATGGCCGAAGCCCACTTCGCCATGATCGCCCCCCACATGTATGTCGGCCCCATCGCCGCGGCCGCAGCCGTCCACGTGGACACCTCTTCGCCCAACTTCCTGATCCAGGAATACAACGGCGACTCCCTCCACAATGACATCTTCGTCGACCCCATCCGTTTCCACCAAGGCATCATCACGCCACCAACGGCACCGGGCCTGGGACTGGAACTGAACGAGGAAGTGGTCGCCAAGCACCGGGCGGACAAGTAGGGCCTCGAGCGCAAAGGGTGAGGTGCTTGCGGGACGCGACGCTAGGCGCCCAGCAGGGTGCCTTCCCTCGGAAGCCCGAAAGTGGTGAACTCCCCGCACTCACAATCATTGGGTTGGGCTGGTGGCCTTAAGGAGACAGCGCATGAGAGCCATTCTGAGCTTCGGCATCGCCTTGGTCATGGTCGGCGGTTTCGGCGTGGCGGCCGATGGCGTGGCCGCAGCCGCGGAACTGTGCGTTGACATGGGGCCACAGGCGCCGCGTGACATTGGCAGCCCGCAGGGGTTGAACGAGGAGGCATTCCCGCTCGCGCCTGTGGCGAGCGAGATGAACCTGTGCAATATCCACACGCATACAAATGCCGAGCACAAAGGGCCGGGATTCGGCATTTTCGTTAGCGATGAGGACGACGGCGGATATGCGTGCAACGAGACGCCTAGCTTGAGCGGGGCGGAGCTGGCGCCGGTGCCGGGCGCCTACCACGGCGTTGCGCCTGGCGAGACGCTGGAAGTGCATTGGGTTCACACCTCCTGCGACGCGACGCCCGGCGAGGGCTTGGGAGCGTGCGTGCCCGAGACGTGTGCCGATCCACTGCTACGGGTGGAGACGCAGGTGTTCCTGGTGGTCAACGACCCGGATGCGCTCGACTTCCTGACGATGGCCTATGGAGGAAACATCGTTGATGGTCGCCACCAGGCCAAGACGCTTCCGACCACGACCGGCGAACCTGTGCTCTACCGAGGCTCCACCACCGGCCCGTCCTACGACCAAAGCAACTGCTCCCCCGCCCGCGTGACGTGGAGCGTGCGACCCCAATGCGCCAAGCTCGACATCCACTCCCTGCACCGCTGGGCCGAGCAAGGCAACGCCTTCAACGAGTCCCACTCCCACGGCGTCCGCCAACTGGTGACGGCACCGGAACTGCTCGCACCCATGGATTAGTGATGGATCTGCCGCGGAATGGGCGACTGTTGCCGCGGAAGCAGTGGCTCAATGCGGGGCAGGCGGCACCACGATCTCGCAGCGAGGGCCGTCGGCTCGCGCCATGCGGCGGTCCAGGGTCGCAAGCCGGCCGCCGACCATTTCGGCGACAGCCACGTACCAAGCATCGTAGACGGTGAGGCTGTGACGCAACTCCCAGGTGCGCGTCGCAAACGGCTCGAACGGAAAGAGCTCGACATCGAGGCGGAGCGCGGCTTGGTGGGCGCCGGCGGCCTCGAATGGAGCCAGCACCCCGCGGCGCTCAAGCTGCCTTAGCGTGCTGCTGGTCTCGGCCAACAGCAGTTCCGGTGCTGCGGCACGGTCGGCTGCAAGAGTCGCAGATGCCCACCGACCATCCGGGCCCTGATCTACCAGCGCCGCCACGAGGGCAGACGCATCGACCACGGTCGTCACCTTCGATCGGCGTCACGAGCCTTCAGAATCTCGGAGGCGGGAATGGTCTTGCCGCTAGCCGCCTTACGCTCTTCGGCGGCACGCAGCCACGACTCAACGGTCGGACGTGCCACGATGCGCTCCAATTCTTGGCGAAGGTACTCTTGCATCGATTGGTGGTGCATCGCCGCCCGAGCCGCGAGTTCGTTACGCACGTTTTCAGAGACATTGCGGATGGTGATTTGGACCATGACTGCAATCTGCCTGCAATAGCAGCACAATAGCACACATGATCGAGATTGCGCTAAGCGGGTCCAGTCCGCTTGAAGACCGGGGCACGCTTGTTCAGGAACGCGTCCACGGCCTCGGCGTGTTCTGCGGAGGCGAAAGCCTTGGCCAGCACTTCGCCTTCGCGACGCTGCACTTCGGCGATGTCGGTTTCGGAGCCGTTCTTGGTGAGGAGTTCCTTCACCCAGCGCAGGTGCGGCGAGGGGTTCGCGGCCATCTCGCGCGCGAGTGCCTGGGCCTCGGCAATCAGGTCGTCGTGCTCTGCGAGTCGGTCCGCGAGGCCAAGGCCAAAGGCTTCCGCGCCGTCGTAGAGCCGGCCAGTCAGGCACATCTCGCTCGCGCGACCAAACCCGACCCGCTGCACGAGAAAGTGCGAACTCGCGAGTTCCGGGGTCACGCCCATCTTCACGAATGCGAGGCCAAACTTCGCCTGCTTCGACGCGATGATGACGTCCATCGGCAGCATCATGGTGACGCCCACGCCGACCGCCGCGCCGTTGACGGCGGCGATCATGGGCTTTGAGGAACGCACGAGCTCAATCCAGTTGGAGGAGGTTTGCCGCTCCTCGCCTTCGAGGCGGTTTTTGAAGTTGTCGCGAATGTCCGCACCGGCGCAGAAGCCCCGTCCCGCACCTGTGACCACCATCGCGCCCACGGCTGGATCCTCATTGCAGGCCGAGATGGCCGCGTCCAACTCATGGTGCATCTGGCCCGTCCAGGCGTTCAGCCGATCCGGCCGGTTCAGCGTGATGGTGGCGACGTCGTCAGCGACGTCGACCAAAATGGTCTCATACATGTGCGTCCTCCGGGCGCATTGGCAGTTGCTTCGCAACTGCTGCGCCGTTGATTTCAGTCTGTGCAGCCATGGCCTCGAACAACCCGTC
This sequence comes from Gammaproteobacteria bacterium, assembly GCA_009839405.1. GTDB lineage: Bacteria > Pseudomonadota > Gammaproteobacteria > Pseudomonadales > Azotimanducaceae > VXYL01. Next base: position 1,742 of record VXPR01000039.1, on the reverse strand, counting down.
GCCCTTCTTGCGACGAGGCTTATGCCGCCAATAGCTCCTTGGCCTGCTGATAGATGCCGTGCTCGCGCCCGAGATGGATGATCGCGGCCGACTTTGCCGCCGCCACCATGTGCAGCCAGCGGAACGGCTCGCGGGTGGTTTCGTACTCGTCGGCGATGGCCTGGAAGTGCTTGAGCGAGTGCATCTCGGTGAAGTCGTCGCGGCAGGCGATCTCGGCGAAGCGCTCGAAATACTTGCCAGCGTCGTAGCCAAGCTCCGCGTACTGCCGCGCCAGCGCCACCGTGTGCTTGACGCTGTCCGGCGCGGTGGTCATGGCGACGCCGATCTTCCGCCAATCGAGCCACGGCTGGCCTTCCACGCTCTCGACGATGGCATCGAGCAGCGCACCCTCGCCGAGGTGCGGCAGCGATGCGGTCAGGCCGTCGTCGAGATGGTCGTGCCAGTTCAACATGCGCTCCGCGAGCAGCACCTCCGGCCCGGTGAAGCCCGTCAGCAGCGCCAGAATGCGGTTGCGCTTGCCGACTCCGGGGCAGCGCAAGAGAAAGCGCCGGTTGTTGGTGCCGGTGTGCAGGTGCGAGTCCATCGGATTGCCGTAGCTGGTGCTGACGTATGCCGCCGCGGCACCGACCGAGAGCGCTTCGCCAGCGCCCTCGAAGGAGAGCCCGTCCGCCAGCGCCTTTGCCATCGGCTCGATGTTGTCGAGATAGTTGAGCCGCCGGCCCATGGACATGCCGAGTTCCCCGATCGTTTCGGTTTCGCCCGCGTTCGAGCGCTCCGGAATGTCCCGATCCAAGAGCCCGTATTCCTCGATCAACTTCTCCACATCGGCAAAGTCGTAGCCGTTGCGAATCAGCCGCGAGGCCCTGCGCGCCTGATAGCGCACCGCCGGCCGGAACAGCACTGGCGCCCACTCATGGCCGATGTGTCCAACCGCCCGCGCCGTGTACACGGGATAAATGAAGTTGTGGTCGTCGTGGCCGTTGCGGGCGATTGCGAGAGGAAGAAGCTGATCGAGCGCCTCGCCGGGCGACAGCCGGTCAAGGAGCCAGACGAAGTAATGCTCGGCAGATGCCGGTTCGAGCGCCCGCAGGCTCTTGTGGAACGCCCCCAGCGTCGCCTGCACCTCGTCCTCGGCGTCGAGCGCCTCCCGCGACACGCCCTCAGCAAGCTCCGCATCGGATATGTGGTAGCTGCGAACCCCGCCGGGGTTGCCGGGCATGGGTTCGATCGCCGGCATCAGATACGGCCCCATCGTCGGCGAATGCACATGGTTGTTGCACAGCGCCGTATGTTGCAGCACGGGCAGATAGCCACTCTCGCCGGGCAGCCGCCGCGACACCTCATGCACCGCATGAACCCCGCAGATGGGGTGCAGCGGGCCACCGTGGTGCTGCGAGGGAAGCTCCGTGGAACGCACCACCGCCAGCGCGTTCGCCGCAAGGATGTCCCGCACCGGCAACCCATCGCGCAACTTCGCATAGGTCGCCTCGACGATCTCCTCGGGCGGCGTCTCTTCCACGAAGCGAACGAGCGCCTCGACCTCGGGGCGAAACTGGATCGGCTGAAACATGACCACCTCCCAACGCGCACCCCAATCGACAGGATGCGAACCGATAGAGAATAGCAGCCTGCGCGCCCTGGCGGGCGCGTTGGCAGTTCGCTGCGCGAACTGCTGGCCTGTCCGGCTGCGCCCTGGCGGGCGCGTTGGCAGTTCGCTGCGCGAACTGCTGGCCTGTCCGGCT
>VXPR01000154.1 GCA_009839405.1 Gammaproteobacteria bacterium | reverse complement strand
ACCGACGACATCGTCCACCGCCGCACCGAACACGACCGCAGGATGCGAGACGCGGTCGAAGCGCTCAAGTGGCCCCTCAACAGGCCTTGGGAAGCTGCGCCGCTCAAGGCCGGCAGCGTCGTCATCTACTCCCACAACCTCATCCATCGAGGCAACCATCGGCGCGACGACTGGCGCACCTGGAAGGACAACCCCCGCTTCATGTGGCGTTTCTGGCTCTATCGCACCACCGAACCGAAGGGCGGGCAGGCGAAGTGGGAAGTTCCGGGCCAGGACCGTCTGACGGGCGTGGCGCGCGCCGACGCGCCGGCCGACTTACGCGAGGTGTGGCGGCATCAGAGCCACTGGCTGCGAACGGGCCATGCACCGCCACCCGCCACCAATGGCATGGAGCCGAGCGAGCTGGCTGCGCGCTTGCGCCGCAAGGAAGATCGCGCCGAACCGGTCCGCATTGGTGCCGCCTATCTCCTGGCTGCCGCCACCGACGCGGCCCTGGCCGCGCGAATCCTCGGCGAGGCCCTTCGGGACGAACGCGAGAACGTCCGTCGGGCCGCAGTCTATGGACTTGCCGCGCTCGGCACTCCGGCGACCGATACCCTCCTTGACGCCACCAAGTCGGCAGTCAAGTGGGTGCGCAAGGCTGGGGCGTTTGGCCTCGGCGAAGCTGGGGCGTTGCGCTCGGACGTGCGGGAAGCATTGACGGAGCGCCTGCACCAAGACCCGTCCGTGTACGTGCGCTCGGTGGCGGCGGATGCGCTCGGCTGCTTCGGCCGTCGCGCCGTCGCCGTGGGAGCTGATACAGAGCTAGTGCCGCCGATCCTCGCTGCGCTGGTCGAGAGCCTCGGCAGAGAGGAAAACCGGCTAGCCATGGACCGGTCGCAGAAACGCAGCATCAAGCTGGTTCGCCCCACCGACGAGAGCGATGTCTGCGAGGGTATCGGCATCGACTACCAAGTGCCGCGCTATGCCCCCGTGCGCTCCGTCGTGCGGGAAAACGCCCTTGGTGCCACGGTTACGCTTTGCTCGCACGGTGCTGCGCTAGCGGGCCACGCGCTCGAACCCTTGATCGACCGACTCACGCAAATCGTGCGCGAGGAACGCAACGTGTTTTGCGTTGGCCTCGCGATGGATGCGCTCGCTCGGCTCGCCCACCTCCACCGCGCACCGGCCGAGCCCGTCGCGACAATGCGGCTTCGGACTGAGCTTCCGAGCATCCTTGCCGCCTCTCCCATCATCTGCTGGGACGCTCTCGGGCGCGTCGGCCTATCGCCCGGAACGGCAAGCGATGCCCAGCGAACCCCGGAAGTGCCCTTCCTCAAGCAGGCTCGTGCCAAAGCCTGACACACGGCCCCCATACGGCAGTGCCGATGGGATGGTTGCGCCACTGCGCTTCCGACTCGCAGCGATGCTCTACGACGCTCTCGTTGTGCTCGCCATGTGGATGTTCACCATCGTCCTGCTCGTCACCGTCACCGGCGACGCCGTGATCGGCGCATGGCTGCAAAGCCTGCTCTTCCTCGAGGCCTACGCCTTCTTCACCCTGTCGTGGACGCACCGAGGCCAAACCATAGGCATGCTCGCCTGGCGGCTCGAGCTGCGTACAGACGGACGTTTCACCCCAGCCAAGGCGCTGCGCCGCTTCGTCGGCGCCCTCCTGTCGCTCTTTACGCTGGGTCTCGGCCACGCCTGGATGTGGTTCGATCCCAAGCGGCGCACTTGGCCAGACCGATTCTCGGACAGCGCCGTGGTGCGGGTTCCGCGACCTGACCGCAACGGCTCCGACACCTCCGCCTGACTGCGCTCAAGCCGCGCGCCGCACCAATGCCGCGCCCACAAGCCAGCAGACAGCTATGGGCACGGCCACGGCCAGCCAAGGAGGGAAATCCACCACCACGGCCATGGGCGCGAACAGCTCGCGCAGATAGTTGAAGGCGAGGCCCCCGACGATACCCACCGAAAGGCGAGCCCCCATGCTCACTTCGCGCAAGGGCCCGGCCACAAAGCCAAGCGCCAGCCAAACGAGGCCAAGCACCGCCAGCGGTTGCAGCACCTTGTTCCACCACGCAACGCCGTGGCGGGAAGAGTCCAGCCCTTCGCGTTCCATGTAGTCGATCTGCCGCGTCAGTTCCGACACGGACATGCGACCCGGATCGAGCAGCGACTTGACGTTGAGGAGTTCGGGGTCGGCGCGCGTGCGCCATGGGAGCGTGTCGTAGCTCCGCACCACGGTAGCGCCGAGTTCGTAGTCGAAATGCGTCTCGCGCACATCGTGCAGCAGCCATCCTGGGGGGCCGGCACCGCCCGCACCGCTGGCGTCAGTGCCGAGGAAGGTCGCAAAGGCGGCGCGGCGGCTGAAGACGAGGTTTCTGTCCTCGCCGACGCGAAACTGCCGCACGCCGACGAGACGATCCCCGCCCCCGTAGCCGTCGATGTAGGTGTAGAGCAATCCTTCTCGATGCCAGCGCCCAAAGGGCACGTGCCCTGCCGCGGCCCTGATGCCGGCACTCTGCGCGGCCTCGAACTTCACGGTCGCCCCCGCCTCCTCGCCGCGTCCGGCCACCACCTCGCCAAGCCACTGGCCGGTGGCCAGGAGTGCCGCCACCGGCAACGCCGCCGCGGCGAACAGACGCAGCAAAGAGATGCCGGCAGCACGAAATGCCGTCAGCTCACCATGATTCGAGAGCACCCCCAGCCCCAACAGCGCGCCGATAAAGGCCGCGTAGGGCACCAGTTCCACGACTCGCCCTGGCGTGGTGTAGGCGATGTACAGCGCGGCATGGAGCGGCGTGTAGCCGGCGGCGCGGTCCTGCAACTCCTCCACCAGCGCGAACAACGTCACCAGCGTAAGAAAGCAGGCCAATGTGACCAGCACTGCCAACAGCACTGTGCGGCCGACGTGGCGGTCCATGCCGCCGGCGATCATGTCGCCGCCCTACGGCCCATCCGACTTCGCCGCTGAGGCGGCGAAGTCCGACACGCTGCCTGCGTCTTGAAACTGTAGCTCGTGCAGCGTGTAGTAGATGCCGCGTCGAGCGATGAGTTCCTCGTGGGTGCCGAGTTCGGCCACGCGGCCATGATGCAGCACCAGTATGCGGTCGCACTCCTGAATGGTCTGCAACCGGTGGGCGATGACGATGGACGTGCGCCCCTCGGTGAGGCTGTGGATGGCGTCCTGAATCAGGAGCTCCGTCGCCGTGTCGATGCTGGCGGTGGCTTCGTCCAGCACCAGAATCTGCGGCTTGCGTGCAAGAACCCGCGCGAACGCCAACAGTTGCCGCTGACCTTGCGAGAGATTCTGGCCCCGTTCGGCGAGGCGCGTGTCATAGCCCTCTCGCAAGTCCCGAATGAAGCCGTCGGCATTGACCATCTGCGCAGCATCGATCGCCTGTTCGCGGGAGATGGCCGGATCGTTCATGGTGATGTTGTCGAGCACCGTGCCCGAGAAGATGTGGAAGTCCTGCAGGACGATGCCGAGCCGGCGTCTCAAGTCGCTGCTCGCGATCTGGTTCACGTCAACGCCGTCGAGAAAGACCATGCCGTCGTCGAAGTCATAGAACCGCGCCAGCAGGCGGATCAACGTGCTCTTGCCGGACCCGGTGGGTCCCACCACGGCCAGCTTCTCGCCGGGGCGAATGGTGAACGAGACGCCATGCAGAACCGGATCGCCCATGGCGTAGCGAAAGCGCACGTCGCGGAACTCCACCTCGCCCCGCAACCGATCCGGCATTGCCACGGGTCGTTCCGGCTCCTTCTGGCTCTCGTCCCAGTCGAGCGCCTGGAAGATCCGCTCGCCCGACGCCATGGAGCGGAACAGCGTGTTGAACTGCTGCCCCAAGGCCACCACCGGCATCACCAGCATGTTGATGAGCTGCGTGAACAGCACCATCGAGCCAAGCGAGATCTCCTCCTGCACCACCTGCCCGCCGCCATACCACACCACCACCGCCGTGGCGATGCCGATGAGGCTGTGGTTGAAGGCGTCGTACGTCACCTCGAAACCGATGGCGCGGAACTCCTGGCGGCGGTTGTCGCGGTTCAGCTCGCCGTATTGCCCCCGGTTCAGTTCCTGCCGCCCCGACAGCTGCACCACCTCCATGCCCACGAGGTTCTCCTGCATGAACTGGTTGAGCGCCGAGACGGAGTTCCGTATGCGACGGAATATGTCGCGCATGACACGGCGAAACCAGTACGTGGCAACCGCCGCGAGCGGCACCGCAAGCAGCACCGCGCCGGTCAACTCTCCGCTGATGTGCAGGAGCAGGAAGAGCGCCAGCAAGAAGGGCACGAACTCTCCGGCGATCATCCCGAAGCCGGTGATGAGGGAGAACAGGTTCTCGACGTCGTTGGTGGCGCGCGTCATCACCCGACCGATGGCGACATGGTCGTAGAACGAGGCGGGCTTGCGCTCAAGGCTTGCAAACAGGTCAAGCCGCAGGTCGCGCAAGGCCTTGAGCGCACTGCTCACCAGCGTCAACCGGTGCGCCAGCATCAGCACGCCGTTGGCGAGAACCAAGCCGAAGAAGAGCAGTCCCGCCACCATCAGCGGGCTCAAGCCCACAGCCTCGGCGGTGCCATAGGTGAAGTCGATCAGGCCATAGTCAGGCAAGTCCGAGCTCGCCGGATTGGGCACCAGCAACGTGTCGATGACGACCCGCCCGGTGACCACCGGCGTCAGCACCACGGTGGCAGAGGCGGCAACCACCAGCACGAGGCTCACGAACACCGTGATGCGATAGGGCCTCAGCCAACCGAGCAGCCGCATCAGCAGCCGGAAGTTCAGCGCCTGGTGCGTGAGTTCGGCGTCGAAGGCCGCGTAGTCGGCCGCGGTCTTCGCGCTCATGCGCCCTCCAACGCAGTTTCGCCCTGCTCCAAGTCTGCAATCAGGCGTTGCCGGCGCTCCTGCGCCGCGTCCTGGTTGCTTTGCAGCCCTTCAAGGTCGGCATAGTGGCCACCGAGAGCCAGGAGCTGCTCATGGGTTCCCGACTCGACGATGCGACCATGGTCAAGAACGAAGATGCGGTCGGCGTGGCTCACGGTGAACACACGA
>VXPR01000016.1 GCA_009839405.1 Gammaproteobacteria bacterium | reverse complement strand
TTTTTAAAACCCCCCCCCCCGCGCGCGGCCTCCTCGGGGGGGGGGGGGGGTCGGCGCCCCCGCCGCCCCCCTGGGGGGCGGGCACCCCCCCGACGCGCCCGTCCGGGCGCGCCAGCACCAGTGCCCCTCGTCGGGGCTTGGGTTTGGCGGCTAGCCGTGGTGGAATCTCTTGCATGGGCGGACTGAAGCTTCGCGACTCCGTGACGGCGCTGCGGGGTGTGGGCCCGGGCTCCGCCAAGCGGCTTGCTCGTCTTGGCATCGCCGAAATCCGGGACCTACTGCTGCATCTGCCGCTCAGATACCAAGACCGCACGCGGACGACGCCACTCGGCGAGCTCGCGGCTGGCACCGAATGCCTCGTGGCCGGGGAAATCTTGGGGGCGGACGTGAACTACGGTCGCCGGCGCTCCCTGCTGGTGCGCCTGCAGGACGACAGTGGCCGGCTGGCCATGCGCCTGTTCCACTACTCCCGGGGGCAGCGGGAGTCATTCGCGCCCGGCGCTTGGGTGCGGTGTTTCGGGGCCGTGCGGATGGGTCCTTTGGGTCTCGAGATGGTGCATCCCGAATACCGCCTGTTTCCTTCGGAACCGCCGCCGCCGGCACCCGAACTCACGCCCGTGTACCGACAAACCGAAGGCATCGCCACCGCTCGCCTCGCGGGATGGATCCAAGCGGCCCTAGCGGACGTTGACGAAGAGTTTGGCATTCCCCTGCCGGACCAGGACTTCCCGTTGCTGCTCGATGCCCTGCGCTGCGTCCACGGCAGGGCCATGGACGACAGCGATGTCGAGGATGCAACGGAGGAGCGCAAGGCGCGGCTTGCCGCCGCGCGCCGCCGCATCGTGCTGGACGAGCTGCTCGCGCACTATCTGGTGATGAAGCGCCGTCGGGCGGCGAGGGGTGGCCTCACCACCACCCCCCTGCCACCAACAAGACAGCTAGGACGCGAGCTGCTGCGCAATCTGGGCTTCCGCCTAACCGGTGCCCAGGCCCGCGTGGCGCGGGATGTGCTGAACGACCTCGCCTCGAACGTGCCCATGATGCGACTGCTGCAGGGCGATGTGGGTTCCGGCAAGACGGTCATCGCCGCATTCGCCGCAATCCGCGCTGCGGAACACGGCTGCCAGACGGCGCTCATGGCGCCCACCGAAATCCTTGCCGAGCAACATTTCGAGACGCTCAGCGCCTGGCTCGGGCCCCTCGGCATCGGCGTCGGCCTCTTGACCGGGCGGCTTGCCGCGGCGGAACGACGAGCCCGGCTGGCGGCGGTGGAAGGTGGCGAAGACCTTGTGGTGGTGGGCACCCATGCCCTGTTTCAGTCTGGAGTGGCGTTCCAAAGGCTCGCTCTCGCCATCGTCGACGAGCAACACCGCTTTGGCGTTGAGCAACGCATGATGCTGCGGCACAAGGGGGAGGTGCCCCACCACCTGGTGATGACCGCCACGCCCATCCCCCGCACCTTGACGATGGCGCTCTACGCCGACATGGACGTTTCCGTGATCGACGAGCTGCCGCCCGGTCGTCAGGCCGTGCGAACTCGGGTGGTGACCATGTCGCGACGAAACGACGTGATCGCCCACGTCGGCCAAGCCGTGGCGGCTGGCGCGCAGGTGTATTGGGTCTGCACGGTGATCGACGGCCAGGAAGGCGAGGTGGGCCTTGCCGGGCAAGCGGAGGCAGCCGAGACCACGACAACCGGCGAAGCGCCGCCAAGCATCGCCTTCCGAGCCGCGCCCAGAGACCCTGAGCGAGCCGCCACCACGACCTTCGACGAGTTGCAGGAAATGCTCCCGGACGTGCGCTCCGCCTTGGTGCACGGCCGCTTGCCGGCGACGGAGAAGGCCACCGCCATGGCCGCGTTCAAGGCCGGGGAAATCGACCTGCTGGTGGCGACGACAGTCATCGAAGTGGGCGTGGATGTGCCCAACGCCTCGCTCATGGTGATCGACAACGCGGAACGATTGGGCCTCGCCCAGCTCCACCAACTGCGCGGCCGCGTCGGCCGCGGCAGCGCCCGCAGCGACTGTGTACTCCTCTACCAGCCACCGCTGTCAGAGGTGGCAACGCAGCGCCTCGCAGTGCTGCGCAAGACGAACGACGGCTTCGTCATCGCCGAGAAGGACCTCGAACTGCGCGGCCCCGGCGACATCCTCGGCACCCGCCAAACCGGCGAGCAAGCCTTCCGCATCGCCGATCTGGCCGAGGACGCCGCGTTGGTCCCACTCGCCACGCGCATCGGCGACAGCCTCCCAGACTCCCCCGAACTCGCGGGCCAAATCACTTCCACCTGGGCCTTCGGCACCGACGCGGACTACGCCGGAATGTGACGCGACGTTTGGCGCGGGGGCCGCCTTTGCGTGCGCGAACGTACAATCGTGTTGTCACCCTTGTTCACCTTGCAAAGCAGGGAGCCATTAATGCCGACAGATGTGCCGCCAACTGTCCTCCTGGTCGTACTCGACGGTTGGGGGCATGCCCAGGCGCCGGCGGAGCCGGGGCAGCGCGAGAACGCCATCGCGGCTGCGCACACGCCGGTTTGGGATCGGCTGTGGGCGCACGCGCCGACCACGCTACTGTCGGCATCGTCGGAGGATGTGGGGTTGCCCGCGGGGCAAATGGGGAACTCCGAAGTTGGGCACATGAACCTCGGTGCGGGGCGCGTCATGCGTCAGGACCTCACGCGCATCGACCATGCCATCGCCACGGGCGACTTCTTTGCCAATCCGGCGCTCGAAGGCGCCATCGACGCCTCGCTGGCGAGCGGCGGTGCGTTGCACGTGCTCGGGCTGTTGTCGCCGGGGGGCGTTCACAGTCACGAAGACCAAGTTTCGGCATTCGTCACCCATGCGATAAAGCGGGGAGCCCTGGTGCGTCTGCACGCGTTCCTCGACGGCCGCGACACGCCGCCCAAGAGCGCCGCGCCGTCCCTCAAGCGCTTCGAGCAAGACACCCCGGGTGTCATCGCCTCGATTGCCGGACGCTACTACCCGATGGATCGCGACCGGCATTGGGACCGCATCGAGCGCGCATACGACACCCTGGTGCGGGGCGAGGTGGCATTCCGGTTCGATGATCCCATGACGGCGCTGGACGCAGCCTACCAGCGCGGCGAAACCGACGAGTTCGTGCAGCCGACATTGGTGGGGGCGGATGGCCACCAGGGCATCGCCGACGGCGATGTCGTCGTCTTCATGAACTTCCGCGCCGACCGCGCCCGTCAGCTCAGTCGAGCCTTCCTCGCCGAGGACTTCGACGGCTTCAGCCGCGAGCGTGTCCGCTTGAGCGCCTTCGTCACCCTCACCCGCTATGCGGACGACATCGAGGCGCCCTGCGCGTTCGACAACGAAGTGCCGAGTCATACCTTCGGCGAAGTGCTCGCCAGCCTCGGCAAGACCCAGCTGCGCATCGCCGAGACGGAGAAGTACGCCCATGTCACGTTCTTCTTCTCGGGCGGCAGGGAGGAGCCGTTCGCCGGGGAAAGCCGCGTGCTGGTGCCCTCGCCTTCCGTGCCCACCTACGACCTCGCCCCGGCCATGTCTGCGCGCGAGGTAACCGACCGGCTCGTCCGTGCGATCGAGACGGGCGAGTTCGACGCCATCGTCTGCAACTTCGCCGGCGGCGACATGGTGGGACACACCGGCGTCTTCGACGCCGCCGTGCAGGCGGTGGAGACCATCGACGAGTGCCTCGGCCGCATCGAAGCTGCGGTGAAGCGAACCGGCACCACCTGCCTCATCACCGCCGACCACGGCAACGTCGAACGCATGGTCGACCACCTGAGCGAACAGCCGCACACGGCCCACACCTCATCGCCGGTGCCGCTCGTGTACCTCGGCCCGGACGAAGTGACGTTCTCCCAGGGTGGCGCCCTTGCCGACGTTGCCCCGACCCTGCTCACACTCATGGGCATCCCCGTGCCGAAGGAAATGACTGGCCGGCCGTTGTCCCAGTGCGCTGCAGCGTGGCGTCAGAGTGCCGGTTGAAAGGCGCGGGGCCTTGCTGCTCGCGGGGCTGGTCGTCCTAGTCGCGGCCAACGCGACCGCAGCGCAAGGAGGGGACGCGGAAGCCCTGCGCCAGCTTGGCGACGTCGTGGAGCAACTCAATGCCCTCGACACCTGGCTCACCGACGCCGACCGGCGCATGGCCGAGCAGCAGCAGGAACTCGCGAATGCCGACCGACGCATCGACGAGTTCACGCGACAGATGCGCGAACTCACCCGCCAACAAGCGCAGGCTTCGGTGCGCGTGCAGTCGGTGCAGGACGAGCGCGCCGCGCTGGAGGCTGCGCGAGACGAGCAGGCGCAGCGCATCGCCCAGCACATCCGCGATGCCTGGCGGCACCCTCGCCGAGATTTCCTCAAGGCCCTGCTGAATTATGAAGACCCGGACGAGTTCGACCGCGCCGTGCGGATGCATGGCCATTTCGCGCGGGCACGGGCCGAGTCGCTGGCTTCGTTTCGCGCCACCCTCGAAGCGCTCGCCGGCAACGCCGACCGAGTCGCCGGCGAGCGGCTCGTTCTCACCCAGGCGCGCACTTCCCTGCAGGAACGTCGCAAGGCGTTGGTGCAAACCCGCTCCGAGCGCCAGCACGCCATCGACCTCCTGCAAGCCGAACGGAGCGACCGCGCCGCCTTGCGCGAGCGCCTCCGGCGAGACCGGGCACGGCTCGAATCTCTGCTGACGGCCTTGGCACAGCGTCCCGCGGCGGACCCGACATCCCGCGAGGTGCCGCCGGAGCTGTCCGGGCTTGATTTGGTGGAAGCCCGCGGCAAGTTGCCCTGGCCCGTGCAAGGCGAGATCGTCAACCGCTTCGGCCAGAACCGCGCCGGTGGCCGCATGACGTGGGAAGGCGTGCAGTTCAGCGCCTCCCCCGGCGAAGACGTCATCGCCGTGGCCAACGGCCGCGTCGTGTTCGCGGAATGGCTGCGCGGCTTTGGCCTTCTCACCATCGTCGACCACGGCAACGGCCACCTGTCGCTATACGGCCACAGCGACGCGATCTACAAAAAGGAAGACGTAGCCTAAGCTCCGCTCAGGGAACTAGGGGTTGCTGCCGAGCCAGT
>VXPR01000339.1 GCA_009839405.1 Gammaproteobacteria bacterium | reverse complement strand
GCTCAAGACCCAGGACATCCCGCTGCTCAAGCTCGGCGAGGTGAAGGGCGTCAACAAGGTGCATGTGTGGACCCGCCTGCACATCAGCGATGTATCCATCCAGCCGAACTACAATTTCGACGATCCCAAGTATCGCGAACTCCTTTGGGGCACCGGCGAGCGGCGCTTCATCCGGGCGCTGTCGCACGCTATCAACCGGCCGCAGATGAACGACGTGATCTACTTCGGGCGCGGCAAGCCAAGCCAGGTCACGGCGCATCCCACCAGCCAATGGCACGAGGAGCGCTTCCAGCTTGCGCACACACGCTACGATCCGGACTACGCCAACGCAATGCTGGATGAACTCGGCCTCGAAGACATCGACGGCGACGGCCTGCGCGAATATCCAGACGGCTCCAAGCTCACCATCACTTTCGAGTATCTCGATTTCGAGACGCCGAAAACCATGACCATGGAGCTGGTGCGGGAATACTGGCGCGAGGTGGGCATCGATCTCAGGCTGAAGTCGGTGGAGCGGCGGCTGCAGTCCGAGCGCGCCCAGGCGAACAAGATGCAGATGACGCTGTGGCACGCCGACAAGGTGACGGACCTGCTCTTTCCCCTCGTGCCGGACTGGTTCTACCCCCACCGCACCGGCTGGGACATAGCCATGTGGAACCACTGGGCGCGCTACTACCAAACCGACGGACGGCTGGGCGAGGAGCCGCCGCCGCAGGTGAAACAACTGCAGGCCTGGGGCGACGACTTGCGTCAGGCGGTGACGGACGAGAGCCGCACCAAGGCCGCGAAGTCGCTGCTGAACGCCGCCGCGGAGAACCTGTGGACCATCGGCACGGTGGGGCAGGCGCCGCACCCGGTGGTGGTCTCCAACCGGCTCAAGAACGTGACGCCCACCGGCATCTGGGGCTGGGACAATCGCTGGACGCTGTCATACCACCCGGCGACTTGGTACTTCGACGAGTCGGGCGGCGAGTAGGGTTTGGGCGGGACGGACGAGGCGTAAATGAGGTCCTACATCCTAACCCGCATAGCGGGCCTGATCCCTACGCTCGCGATCATCTCGGTGATCATCTTCATCGTCATCCAGTTGCCGGAAGGCGACATCGTCTCCTCCATGCTCGACCGGCTGCAGGCGCAAGGGGTCGATACCTCCGAGGAATACGTGCAGAACCTGCGGGCGCAATACAACCTCGACAAGCCCATGGTGATTCAGTACTTCTATTGGGCTGGCAATTTCCTCACCGGCGACATGGGCTATTCGTATCTCTTCTCCCGGCCTGTGAATGAACTGGTGTGGGAGCGTTTAGGCTATACCTTATCCATCACCATATCGGCACTCTTCTTCACGTGGCTGGTGGCGCTGCCGGTGGGCATCTACTCGGCGCTTCGCCAGTACACCATCGGCGACTACCTGATGACGACGCTGGCCTTGGTGGGCCTCGCCACGCCGCCGTTCCTGCTCGCGCTCATCTTCATGCACATCGGCTTCGAGTGGTTCGGCATCAGCACCGGAGGCCTCTTCTCGCCGGAGTTCGAGGATGCCTCGTGGAGCTTCGCCAAGTTCGCCGACATGCTCGCGCACATCTGGCTGCCGATGATCATCGTCGGCGCCGGTGGGGCAGCCTTCACCATGCGCATCCTGCGCGCTAACCTGCTCGACGAGCTGAACAAGCCCTATGTGGTGACGGCCCGCGCCAAGGGCGTGCGTCCGGCCAAGCTCGTCATCAAGTACCCGGTTCGCATCGCCATCAACCCGTTCATCAGCAACATTGGCCTGATGTTGCCGGCGCTGATTTCCGGCGAAGCGCTGGTGGGCATGGTGATGGGGCTGCCCACCATCGGCCCCCTACTGCTGCAGTCGCTCCTGAACCAGGACATGTTCCTCGCTGGCAGCATGTTGATGTGGCTGGCGATTCTGGTGGTGTTCGGCATCCTGCTCTCGGACCTTTTGCTGGCCTGGGTAGACCCCAGGATTCGCTTTGAGTGAGGCAGTGAGTCCGGCAACGGGGGCGGGCGCAGCGACGCCCGAAGCCATCGTGCGTGCCGAGGAGACAACCATCTCGCCGCGCCAGCTCATGTGGCTGCGCTTCCGCCGCCATCGGCTAGCGTATGCGAGCGGCCTGTTCCTGCTGGTACTGTACGTGGTCGTGATCTTCTGCGAGTTCGTCTCGCCCTACAGCACCACCACGCGCAATCAGGACGCCATCAACGCCCCGCCCATGTCGATCCACTTCTTCGATGCGGACGGCAACTTCCACCTGCGCCCGTTCGTTTACGCCTACCAAATGGAGGTGAACCCGGACACGTGGATGCGGGAATACTCCGAAGACACGAGCCGCATGTTCCCCATCCGGTTCTTCGCCAGCGGCGAGTCCTACAAGATGTGGAGCCTCGTCGATACAGACTTGCATCTATTCACCACCGACGAAGGCGGCTACATTCACCTCTTCGGCACCGATCCCTTGGGCCGCGACATGTTCTCGCGGGTCGTGTACGGCGGCCGCATATCGCTTTCCATCGGCTTCGTCGGCGTCGTGCTGACGATCACGTTTGGAATCACCTTGGGGGGCCTCGCCGGCTATCTCGGCGGCATCGTCGACCGATCCGTCAACAAGGTGATCGAGGTGCTGCAATGCCTGCCGGCGCTGCCCTTGTGGATGGCGCTTTCGGCGGCACTGCCGGTGCATTGGTCGCCGCTCCTGATCTACTTCGGGGTCACCATCATTCTCTCGCTGTTCGGGTGGACGGCCCTCGCGCGACAGGTGCGTGGCCGCTTCCTCGCCCTCCGGGAGGAGGACTTCGTGATGGCGGCGCGGCTCCTGGGCGCCGACACGCCGAGGGTGATCCGCAAGCACATGCTGCCGAGCTTCGCGAGCCACATCATCGCCACAGCAACGCTGGCGGTGCCGGCCATGATTCTGGGCGAAACCGCGCTTTCGTTCCTCGGCATCGGCCTCAGGCCGCCCGTAGTGAGCTGGGGCGTGCTCCTGTTCCAGGCGCAGAACCCTTTGGTGATCGAGATGACACCGTGGCAGATGATGCCGGGGGTCGCCGTGGTGCTGGCCGTGATGGCGTTCAATCTACTCGGCGATGGCCTGCGCGACGCGGCCGATCCCTACAGCACCGGCGGGATGAAGTGACCGTGGCGGGAGACGACCAGGCCGTGGATGTCGTGCTGAAGGTCCAGGACCTCGCGGTGGATTTCAAGACGGACACCGGCCTCACCCATGCGCTCATGGGAGTTGGCTTCGAGGTGCCCCGCGGCAAGGTGACGGCGATCGTCGGCGAGTCCGGCTCCGGCAAATCCGTCACCGCCAACTGCATCATGCGCATCATTCAGCCGCCCGGGCGCATCGTCGACGGCACCATCGATTTCGCGCCCAAGGGGATGGATCCGTTCGAGATCGTCTCGCTGACGAAGAAGGACCCACGCCTGCAGGAACTGCGCGGCGGCCTCATCAGCATGGTGTTTCAGGAGCCGATGACGGCGCTCTCGCCGGTGTACAAGGTGGGCAATCAGGTGGCGGAAGCCATCCTCTGCCACCGCAAGGTCAGCCGCGCAGAGGCGTGGCGCGAGGCGGCGGAAATGCTCGAACGGGTGGGCATCGACGACATCGACCGGCGCATTCAGATGTATCCGTTCGAGTTCTCCGGTGGTATGCGGCAGCGGGTGGTGATCGCGATGGCGCTCGTCTGCCATCCCGAGGTGCTCATCTGCGACGAGCCGACGACCGCCCTCGATGTCACGATCCAGGCCGAGATCCTCACGCTCATCAAGGATCTGCAGCGCGAGCTTGGAAACTCCGTGATCTTCATCACGCACGACCTTGGCGTCGTGGCGCAGATCGCGGATCAGGTGGTGGTGATGTACCAAGGGCGCGTGCTGGAGATCGGCACCGTGCGTCAGGTGCTCAAGGAGCCGGTGCACCCCTACACGAAGGGGCTGCTGGCGGCGATTCCGGGCCTCGCGCCCAAGGGCGAGCGGCTTGCCACCATCGCCACGGTGGTTGGGGATGCGGACATCACGACGCCTTTTCCCATGCAGACTCTTGCGGACGGCCGGCAAGTGAGCCTGCCGCCGGAGCTTGTCGGCGGCGCGCAGCAGGCATGAGCGAACCAGCCCTTGCGCGAGAGGCGCTCTCGCCGGAACCGGCGGAGGATGACGACACCATCTTGACGGTGGAAGGCGTGTCGCGCTTCTTCGACGGCGTGCCGGCGGTGCAGGACGTGTCGTTCGACGTGCGCCGCTCCGAGACGCTGGGCATCGTGGGCGAGTCCGGCTCCGGCAAGACGACGCTAGTGCGCTGCGTCCTGCGTGCCATCGACCCCGACGAGGGGATTGTGCGGTTCAAGAGCGCGGACGGCTGGGTGGAACTGCAGGACATGGCCGCCAAGCAGCTCATTCCGCTCAGGCGCGAAATGCAGATGATCTTTCAGGACCCGTTCGCCTCGCTCAATCCGCGCATGACGGTGCGGGAGATCCTCGAAGAACCACTCATCATCCACAAGGTGGGCGATCGCGCCGAGCGCCTCGACACCGTGATCGAGATGCTGAATCTCGTGCAGCTCGACTCCGACTCCCTCACCCGCTACCCACATGCCTTCTCCGGCGGCCAGAGGCAGCGCATCGGCATCGCGAGGGCCTTGATCCTGCGGCCAAACCTTGTCGTCTGCGACGAATCGGTATCGGCTCTGGACGTTTCCGTGCAGGCGCAGATCATCAACCTCCTCGAAGAGCTGCAGACCGAACTCGGCCTGACGTATCTCTTCGTCGCCCACGATCTCAGCGTGGTGCAGCACATCTGCGACCGCGTGCTGGTGATGCACCAAGGCCGGGTGGTGGAAAGCGGCGGCGTGGACGAAATCTTCGCGAACCCGCAGGAGAACTACACCAAGCTCTTGCTCTCCGCCATCCCCTCGCCCGATCCGGACATCCGTCTCAAGCCCCTGGACCGGCGCGAACTCGGCCTGTAGCAGCGGTCCGGGTCGTCACGGCAGCCCAATGCACCTACCCGCCCTCCCGCACCTCGAGCGGTGGTTTGACGTGCCCACCGCCCTGGCGCGGGCGAACGTCAGCCGGTTGCCCCA
>VXPR01000595.1 GCA_009839405.1 Gammaproteobacteria bacterium | reverse complement strand
AGCCCCAGCAACGAGTTCAACTCCATGATGGCCGACTTGGACCACGATGGTCGGGAAGACGTGGTGCTGTTCTATCCATCCGAAACAGCAGCAAACCGGGTCGTAGTCCTGATGGCCGGAGGAGCGTAATGAACGAAGCAGCATCAGGCCAGAGCACTCGCCTGCGCCTGCAACGCCTCGCCAAGGGCGCACTCTTCGTCGGCATCGCCGCCGGCTACACCCTGCTCTTGGCCTTGGCCCTAGTCCTGCACGGCTGGAAACCAGCGCTCCTCGCCCTCTTCTTCGTCGTCGTCGGCCAGTTCTTCCGCCACATCGCCAGCGAAGCCGACCGCATCGGCTGGCGCCTCGATGCCGAGCGCGACGACGAGACGCCAGAGGCACAGGCGGACTCCGACACGAGGACGTACCAGAAGCGCATGCTCTGGCTGTTCGCAGGGCTGGCACAATTGCCGAACCTCGCCTTGGTGGCGCAAGCGACACTTTTGGCCGGCGCCGAGTCGGCCGCGGTCACGGCGGCTTTCCTGCTCGCAATCGAAGCGCTGTACCTGACCGTCCGCCGCCTGAACCGACAGACCGCCTTCCGCGAGGCAAGCTACGGCTTCAAGGACCGCGGCCCCATATCCGGCGGCCCCACCCCCATCGACGCCTCCCGCGAACGCCGCGAGGCAGAGGTGGAGCGCAAGCTCGCGGAACTCCGAAAAATGGCCGAAGACGGCCGCATCTCGCAAAGGGCGTACGAAAAGGCCTGCGATCGCCACCGGGTGCGCGTGGTGATGGCGAAGGACGTCTCATGACCAAGGCATCCCGCGCGGTCTTGGTTGTGGGAGGCATGGTGGGCTTGGCTCATGTGGTCGCCTCGGCCCAGGGATTGATCGTCGGCACGTCGATCGAGGCGAAATCGGATACGTTCCGGGTAACGACCGTCATGCTGTGGCTCAGGGCGGTGGCGGCGATGAGTGCGTCCCGGTCGGGGCGCCTGTCAGGCACGTGAAGCTTGGCGCAAGTGCGCGCGACTGTCGCGTCGATTGCCAGCGTGCGTTCCGCGAATGCCGGTAGGACTTGCCCTTGGAGCCACTTCCTGAGCCTTTCGCCCTGCACGACATCTCGCCGCTCGATGGCAAGAACGCCCATCTCGAGTTCAAGCAGGACGATGACGGAAAGGTAGAGGTCGCCAGAGGGCGTGCGCGCGGCCCAGGCCCGCACGCGATGGTCGATGCGCGACGAAGGCTTGCGCAACTCCGACACGACATTGGTGTCGAGCAGATACATCACTCCATCGTCGCCGGCGGATGCAGCATCACGTCCGACAGTCGCGGAGGATCGAACGCGATCTCGTCTCCCTCGGGCATCGACAGGAGTTCGACAATGTTGCGATCGGTGCCACACATGCTCTGGTAGTCCCTGATGGTCATCAGCACATAGGCGGGTTGACCGCGGTCGGTGATCACGACGGGGCCGGCATGGCACTCGCGCTTGGCACGGCTGACGTGCTGATTGAACTCGCGACTGGTGATCGTCGTGCTCGGCATCTGGCGCGACTCCTGCACAAAATGTAGTCACTATACTACACGGGTCTGAGAGAGCGCGCCCTCGGTCTGCTCGCCTCGATAGACGAACACGGCGCGACTCACCGGTGGCGTTTGGCGACCCATGCCGCTCAATGTTGTGGCCAGTGTGGACTCGTGTGTACCTCGCCTTGTGCGTCACTTCCATTCACGGCTTGAATGATTATCATCCGAGGCATGAATGATCTGTCGCCCAGGTTGGCCCGGACGACTCTTGCAGAGCGGCTTGACGTGATGCCTGCCGTGGTGATGAGTGGTGCCCGGCAAACGGGCAAGAGCACGCTCGCCAAGGCGCTGGATGTCGGCCGCAGGTACTACTCGCTCGACGACCTTGACGTCTTGGCGACGGCAAGGCGCGACCCCGAGACTCTCCTTGGCGGTGATCGCGTGACGCTGGACGAAGTGCAACGGGCACCAGAGATCCTGCACACCGTCAAGATGGACATAGATCGGCATCGCGAAGCCGGCAGATTCCTGCTCACAGGGTCGGCCAACCTCCTGCTGATGAACCGTGTCTCGGAGTCGTTGGCGGGGCGTGCCAGCTACGTCACCCTTTGGCCGATGACGCGGCGGGAGCAGCTCGGCCTCGGCCAGGCCGGCATCTGGGGCGACCTGCTGCAGCACGACGAGTCGGAGTGGGCCGAGATCGCTTCCGAGTCGCCGGCGCCACCGGAGGACTGGCGCGGCCTTGCGCGCCGTGGTGGGTTCCCTGAGCCGGCCGTTCACCTTTCGGACGACTCCGAGCGCGCGATCTGGTTCGATGGATACGTGCGCACCTACTTGGAGCGCGACCTCCTCAACCTGTCGGCGGTTGCCTCGCTGCCGGACTTCCGGCGGCTGATGCGGGCTGCCTGCCTGCGCCTCGGCCAGCTCGTGAACCAGACGGAGCTGGGTCGCGACGTCGCGCTGCCCCAGGCCACCGCACACCGCTATCTGAACCTGCTGGAGACCAGCTATCTGCTCGTCAGGGTGCCCGCCTACTCGGTGAATCGGGGCAAGCGTCTGGTCAAGTCGCCGCGGCTGTATTGGAGCGACACGGGCCTTGCGCTGCACATCGCAGGCAATCCGTCCCCGACCGGTGCGCATCTCGAGAACGTGGTGCTCGCTGACTTGCTCGCCTGGCGCGACACCTGTATTCCGGCCCCCGAGATCCTGTACTGGCGCACGGTCGCCGGGGACGAGGTGGACTTCGTCATCGACGACGGTGGCCAGCTGTTGCCGATTGAGGTCAAGGCGAGCCGAAATCCCCGCCTGCGCGACACCGCCGGGATCCGTTCGTTCCGCAAGGAATACAGCGACGTGGCCCGAGCCGGGCTCGTCCTGCACGAGGGCGACGCAATCGAGTGGCTTGCCCCGGACGTGCTGGCCCTGCCTTGGTGGCGCGTGGTCTAGATATGTAAGCGACGGCGACAGGTCCTCCCGCCGTCCTCGTTGGATCTTCCCTCGCAACCGCCGCACGGAGGGTTCGCCCAGTCAAGCCTGTTGCCGACACAGTGTGGCCACGATGCCGCGAAGCCCGGCTGTCCTCCACCGCAGTTGCCCTGCCGCATAATGTCGCGGGGTGACTCGAACAGGGGGGGCGCAAATGAAGATCGGTTTCATCGGGCTTGGTGGCATTGGCAAGCCGATGGCCCTCAATGTGGCAAGGGCTGGTTTCGATCTCACCGTGCATGACTTGCGTGATGAGCCGGTACAGGAGCTTCGGGCCCTTGGTGCCAGCGTCGCCACCAGTGCTCGCGAGGTTGCCGAGGCGTCTGACATCGTGCTGGCTTCGCTGCCGTCCAACAGGGCGAGCGAGGAGGTGGCGTTTGGGGCTGATGGCGTTCTTGCCGGCGCCAAGTCTGGGGACATCTACATCGAGCTCAGCACCATCAGTCCAAATATCGTGCACCGCATCGCGGAGGAGGCTCGCGCCAAGGGAGTGACGGTGCTGGATGCCCCCGTGAGTGGTGGCATTGAGCAGCGCCAGCAGGGGACGTTGTCGGTGATGGTGGGTGGCGATGGGGCGGCGCTCAACAAGGCCATGCCAGTGCTGCAGGCGTTCGGCGAGAAGGTCTTCCATGTAGGAGGCACCGGCTCCGGCGCCACCGTAAAACTCGTCAACAACCTGCTTGCCGGCATCGGCATGGCCGCAGCGATGGAGGCTC
Organism: Gammaproteobacteria bacterium; assembly: GCA_009839405.1. Lineage (GTDB taxonomy): Bacteria > Pseudomonadota > Gammaproteobacteria > Pseudomonadales > Azotimanducaceae > VXYL01. The sequence goes on along the minus strand of VXPR01000595.1, from coordinate 1,386 downwards.
TGGCACTTGGGGTGAAAGCGGGACTGACGGTGGAGACACTCAAGGAGGTCATCAGCGCAAGCAGCGGCGGCAGCCCCATGTTTCGCTCCATGGTGGAACGCGTCACCACCCTCAGTGCTGACCCGCCGCCCGGTCAGACCGCCAACATGGGCCTGCACACCATCGCCAAGGACATGAAGCTCGCCGTCGAACTGGCGCAGAGCGTTGACGCCCCCTTGGCGGTGGGAACGGCTGCCACACAACCGTTCGTAGCGGGCCTTGCCAATGGCTGGGCCGAGAAGGAACTCTGGGCGATCATGGAGTTGTTTGAGGAAGCGGCGTCAGTCGAGGTTCGGCCGGCGGAACTGCGCGGCGACTGACTTTGGATGCGGGGGGGCTGCGTCGAAGCCGTACCCTCCGGGCGAAGGGAATCTTGCCCTCCCGCAAAGAGGCCCTCGCGTGGCAAGAGGTTTCGCTTAGGCCGAGACCCAACGACGCACCGCCTCGGCCTTGGGACCGTCCGGGGGGAGCATGACCACCGCCTCGTCGAAACCAGCCTCTGCGAAGGCATCGAGGCGCGCGCGGTGTGCCTTCTCATCTCCCGAACCCATCATTATCGAAGAGATGATGGCTCGCTCCCCACCGTGTTCGCGGTAGGTTTTGAGCGAGGCGATCACCTGCTCGTCGCTGCGGTAGAGAGCCGAGCCGATCCAGCCGGCAAACTCCGTCGCGGCTCGGGCGACGCGCTTGCCCCAGGTGCCGTAGAGGAGGGGCGGGCCGCCGGCCAGCGCTTGCGGTGGCGATAGGTCGATGCCTTCCACCTTGCCGGTGGCGAGGAGTTGCCGGAGCTCCACCAACTGGCGGTCGAACTGTTCGAAGCGGCTCGCGTAATCCTGCTCGAAGATGCGGAAATCGCTTTCCCTGGAGCCGCAGCCCACGCCGATGCAAAGCCGATCCCCGGCGAAATGCTGGAGTGACAGGAGCTGGTGCGCGAGCGCCGCGGTTGGGTAGAGCGGCAACTGCAGCACGGCGGTGCCGAGCCTTGGGTGTGTCGTGGCGGCGGCAGCCGCGGCAAGTACTTGCAGCGGATCCGGCAGGAAGCCCCCGCGGCCGGCGGCTTGCACGGCCCACAGGCTGTCGAAGCCGGCCTCTTCAAGCTCGCGGGCGCGTTCGGTGAGAGCGCCTGCGGCCGGGTTGGCCGATGTGGGCAACAAGACGGCACCGAGTTGCATGTTCATGTTCCTTAAGCAGCCTGTTGGACTTGGGAGATGGGCGGGACTTGAAGGAAGGGCATTCTGCCTTCCTTGGCGCATGGTTGGACAGGCTAGGAGGATGCGCCGTAGAAAACGACGCTGGCGCAAAAGGGGAGTGACAGGAGGGCTTCGTTCGGAGATTGCGGCGTACGGG
>VXPR01000217.1 GCA_009839405.1 Gammaproteobacteria bacterium | reverse complement strand
CGCTGGCGCGAACTGCTGGCCTTCGTGCTCGCGTTCGCTCGCAGCTACGGCTAGCGCGGGCACAAGTCCGACAGGCTGCTAGAAGGGAAATGACAGGAGGGGGACTCGTTCGGGGACTGTGGTGTACGGCGTGTGGGTCGGCGGCCCCCCCTCCGAGAAAAGCGGGGACGCTTTTCTCGACTCCCCCGCGAGGGGGGAGTGACGGGTCCCTCGCATCCGCAGCGACGGCGGTGGGGTGCACTTGCATGTCGCTCCCGCCTTGCGGGGAGTCGAGAAGCGGCGTTGCTCGCCGTTTCTCGGGGGGGGTCGCGGGATGTGCAGAGGCGCTAGTCCGCGCCGGCCCTCTACCGGAATGCCCACCTTGCCTCGATGCCGACGATTCGCCCCTCTTTCAGCGGGGAATACGTCGAGTCCACCAGGCCCGTTAGGTCGAAGTGGCTGCGGCGGAATACTTCGCCGAGGAGGTTGCGGCCGAACGCTGTGAACCGCAGCGACGGCGTGGGGGCCGACGAGATGCTGAGGTCGAGCACGTCGCCGCCGTCGAGGACGCCGGTGTTGTCGTGGGAGATTTCGCTGTCGCCGCGGTGGGAGAGGCTGATGCGGGCGGTCATCACGCCAAGGGGGCCCATCTGTCGGCGGCACTGGCCTTCGACGCCGAAGGTGAGGGGGGCGAGGCGCGGGAGCTTGAGCCGTTCGTCGCCGACCGTGGAGCCGTCGCCGTCGAGGTCGTAGCGCACTCGATCGTAGGCGCCACGGGCGATGCCGACGAAGGCGCTGGCGGTGCAGGCGTCTCCGAGGGCGAGGGTGGCGTCGGCCTCGACTCCGTCGATGGTGGCGTCGGCCGTGTTGGCCGTCACCTGGATTGCGCCGGTGGCGACGTCTTCGCGGGTCACCTGGCGCTGCAGTCCGCGCACTTCGCTGCGGAACGCGGCAAGGTTGATGCGCAGGCGTGCAAGCTCGGTCTTGAGCCCGATTTCCACCGCGTCCTGCTCCTCCTCGTCGAACGGGCCGGGGGAGTCGGTGGGTGAGGTACTGCGAAGGTTGTAGCCGCCGCTGCGGAATCCCCGCGTGTACTCCGCATAGGCTTGAACGTGGTTGCCGAACCAGCGCTGCACCGCAAGGCGCGGGGTGACGTTGCGCCAGATGTCGTCGCCTTCGAAATCGTAGTCGCAACGATGGGAACGGGCATCGCAAGCGGCCCTGCCGGCGGTTGCGATCTCGACGGTCTTGCGCTCCACCGTATAGCGCGCGCCGGCGCTGACCACCCAGCGCTCGCTTGGGTGGAGGTCAACATTGGCAAAAGCGCCGGCGGTGCCGTGGCGCTGATCACCGCCGAAGTGCTGTCCCCAGGCCGCTCGGATCATGCGCCGCTCTCGATAGCGGATTTTCTGGTCGAATGCGTAGGCGCCGACCGTGAGTTCAAGCTCGTCGCTGAGCCAGCCCGTGTAGCGCAGTTCGTTGCTGACCTGTTCCTGGTCGGTGTAGGCCCACAGGTGGAAGATCGGCTGCGTCGTCGAGTCGATGTCGGCGAGCGACTCGTGGCCGACGCCGCGCAGGCCGAAGACATTGACGAGGCGGCCGTTGTCGAAACGCCGCTCAGCTTCAACCACGACGTGGCGCCAGTCCACGTCGGAGAAGCCCACCTCGTCAATGGCAAAGTCGAAGCCCTGGTAGCGGTAGCGATTCTGGGTCGCGGGGCCGTCGCCATCGGAGTTGCCGCGTTCGAGGATGACGGTAATGTCCAGGTTCTCCGCCGGCTTGAAGGCAAGTACCGGCCGCGCGGACCATGCCGTCTCGGCTCCCACTGCGCCGCCGCCGGGGGCGTCGTTGTCGAACCAGCCTTGGTCGTCGCGGTAGCTGATGGCGAGCCGGGCGTCGAGGGCGCCTCCCATGAAGCTGTGTTCTGCCGCCCCGGCCACGCGGGTCTCCGGACCGCTCGCCTGACGCACCGATGCGTAGCCGGAGGACTCGCCGGACGGTCGGCGCGAGCGCAGCAGCACGGCGCCGCCGATCACGTTGCGGCCGAACAGCAGGCCCTGCGGGCCGCGCAGCACTTCCACGGCTTCGAGATCGAGCATGTCCATGATGACGCCGTAGTTGACCCCGAGGTACATCCCGTCCACGAACACGCCGACGGTGGGGTCGATCGAGGGGATGGAGCCGGCGACGCCCATGCCTCGGATCGAGAAGTTGGCAATGCCCTTGCCGGTGCCGATGCCGTCGAAGGCGACGTTGGGGAGGGAGTAGCCGAGTTCCTCGATGTCGTTGACGTGGAGGGCGTCGAGCCGAGCGCCATCGAGGACGCTGACGGCACCGACGACATCCTGCGCCGCTTCCGCCACGCCTTTCTTTGACGCCGTGGTAACGACCTCCTCTAGCAGTCGTGGCGTGGCAGCGGTCGAGTCCTCCTGCTGGGCGACGGCGGCGCCGGCGAGGGCCACGCAGATGATCGGCAACGCCAAGAGCGCGCGCCTATCGGCGCACGAGGGCAGGCAGGATGCCTTCCCTCCGAAGGCCCGTCCTTGTTCAAGCACTGGATATAGCGCCCTCAACCATGGATCAGCGTGCCGACGCCGCCGTCGGTGAGCACCTCGAGCAGCACGGCATGGGGCACGCGGCCGTCAATGATGTGGGCGCTTCTGGTGCCAGCGTCCACGGCCGCGATGGCACAGTCCACCTTGGGCAACATGCCGCCTTCGATGGTGCCGTCGGCAATGAGCGCGTCCACGGCGCTGCGGTCCAGGCCCGTCAACGTATTGCCCTCGGGGTCGAGGACGCCGGGGGTGTTGGTGAGCAGGATGAGCTTTTCCGCTTGCAGGTGCCCGGCCACCGCGCCGGCAACGAAGTCGGCGTTGATGTTGTAGGACTCGCCGTCGGGCCCCACGCCCACTGGGGCGATGACCGGGATGAAGTCGCGGGCGATCAGGGCATCGAGCACGTCGGCGTTCACCTCGTCCACCTCGCCGACATGACCGATGTCGATGATTTCCGGGACTCCGATCTCAGCGCTCGTCACCGTCGGGGCAGTCTCTTTCGCTTCCCCAGCGTCTTGCGCCCCACGCGACACCAGCTTGAGCTTGCGGGCGCGAATCAGTTCGCCGTCCTTGCCGGTGACACCCACCGCCCGACCGCCGGCCGCGTTCAGCAGCGACACGATGTCCTTGTTGACTAGCCCCCCAAGCACCATCTGCACGACATCCATGGTGGCGGCGTCGGTGACGCGCATGCCGTCCACGAAGCGTGTGGGGATGCCCAGCCGGTCCAGCAGATCGCCGATTTGCGGCCCGCCGCCGTGGACGACGATGGGGTTCATGCCAACGAGCTTCATCAGCACGATGTCGCGGGCGAAGGCGCGCTTGAGCTCGACGTTTTCCATCGCGTTGCCGCCGTACTTGATGACGATCGTCGTGCCGTGGAAGCGCTGGATGTAGGGCAGCGCCTCGGTGAGCACCAGCGCGGTGCCGTCATGCGACGGATGGGGGATGGCTTCACTCACGGCGCGGTCTCCTTGGCTCGCTCGTGACCCGCATTATTCATGAAGCGATAGGAGCGACCGCCTCTCCGCCTCCGGAAAAGCGCAAGGCCGGGTCCACGGCAAGCAGTTCGCGTTGGAAGGTCTGCTGAATGCGCGCCAAGGCGCCGGCGTTGTCCGCCTCGAAACGGAGGCTAAGCACGGGGCTCGTGTTGGATGCGCGCACAAGGCCAAAGCCGTCGTCGTGATCGACGCGGATGCCGTCGATGGCCGTGATCGTGCCGCCGCCGAAGGACGCTTGGCGGAGCGCCTCGACGATCTCGAACTTGCGTTCGTCGGTGGTGGCGATCTTGATCTCCGGCGTCGAAACCCCACGCGGCAGTGCGCCGAAGACCTCTGCGGCGCTGGCCTCGCTCGCCGCAAGCAGTTCGAGGGTCCGAGCAGCGGCATAGATGGCGTCGTCGAAGCCAAACCAACGGTCTGCAAAGCAGATGTGGCCCGAGAACTCGCCGCCGACCAGCGCGCCGGTCTCGCGCATGCGCGCCTTGATGTGGGAATGTCCCGTGCGGCTGAGGATGGGCTCGGCGCCGGCGGCTTCGGCCAGCCGTGCCACGTGGCGGCTGCACTTCACGTCGTAAACGACGCCGGCGCCAGGATGGTCGGCGGCGATGGCCCTGGTGAAGAACATGAGCAGGGTGTCGGGCCAGACGATGTCGCCGGTGTTGGTGACGACACCGAGGCGGTCGCCGTCGCCGTCGAAGGCGAGGCCCACGTCGGCTTCGCCCTGCACCACCGCTTCGATGAGATCGGTCAGGTTCGCGGGTTCGGCCGGGTCTGGATGATGGTTGGGGAATGACGCGTCCACCTCTGCATAGAGCGCAGTCACTTCGCAGCCAAGCGCTGACAGCAAGCGCGGCGCCACGAGGCCAGCAACGCCGTTGCCGCAATCCACGACCACCTTCAAGGGGCGGGCCAAGGTCACGTCCGCCAGCACCCGCTCGCAATAGCTCGGCAACACGTCGGTGCGCTCGCGCCTAGCCTCGGCCGGCGGCGACTTGGGTGTCGCATCGAGCTTGAGCCGCAGTTGCTCGATGGCGTCGCCCGCCAGGGTGGTGCCGCCGAGCATCATCTTCAAGCCGTTGTATTCCGGCGGGTTGTGCGATCCGGTCACCATGATGCCGGTGCCGGTGCCGGTTTCGTGGGTGGCGTAGTAGAGAAGCGGCGTCGGCACGGTGCCGATGTCAATGACACAGGCGCCACCCCGCATCAAGCCGAGGGCGAGGGCATCCACTAGGGCTGGCGTCGATTCGCGGCCATCGCCGCCGACGACGACTTGGGGGCACGATGCGGCAAGGGCCTCTGCCGCGAACGCCGTACCGATGCGCTGCACCACGTCCTCGCTCAGGTTGTCGCCAGCGATGCCGCGAATATCGTAGGCGCGGAACATCGCGGGGTCCGCAACAGGTGGTTTCATGTGTTGGATGTTAAGCCCGTATCGTCAACTCGGACTCGTGGATTGCGTGTTTGCGGAGTGGTCGTCCGGTGCACACCAAGCCCCCCCTCCGAGAAAAAGCGGCGGGGCGGCGAGGTAACGAAACCACCCCCCGCCGCCGGGACGAGGGGGGCGGGG
>VXPR01000561.1:3254-5102 GCA_009839405.1 Gammaproteobacteria bacterium | reverse complement strand
TGTACCGGCTTTTTGCTTCGACTGCCCACTTGGGGGTGAGTCTAAAAGCGCCGTGATTTTGGGCGGGGGGCTTCTCGCAGTGGGGAGGGCTCTCAACTCCAGCGCAGGCTCATTTTCTACGGCGCAGCCGCCTAGCGAAACGCCAGCAGCCGTGCCAGGGCCGCCGTTTCGCCGTCGGGGTCTTGAAACAACCCCTCCTGGTCGATCTCAACGCGCAGCCCCTCTGCCAGCTTCCGGAGCGCTCCCGGAACCACGCGGAAATGGGGATTCCTCGGCCCAACCACGGCATCCGGCAGGTCGGGCAAGGTGAGATGCTGCTCCACCAACAGCGCCCCACCCGGGCGCAGCGCCGAGCGAATGCCTGTCAGGAGCGGCAGGTTCACATAGCGAATGTTGAGCACGAGGTCATAGTCCGCCGGCGGCGTGAAGGCCTGCTCCAGGTCGCAGGCAATCCAGCGAATGTCGGCGCTGGGCGCGAGGGCCTCCGCTTTGCGAACGGCGACATCGGAAACATCCACCGCATCAACCTGCCAGCCGTTCTGGGCAAGAAAGCGGGCATTGCGGCCCAAGCCGCAAGCCAGGTCCAGCGCTCGCCCGCGTGGCAGACGCTTGATCGATTCGGTCAGGAAATCACTCGGCCAGAGTCGCTCGCCGTACTCCCCGGCGGCATAGCGTCCGTTCCAACGCTGCCGGTCCGCCTCGCTCAACGCTCGCCTTCTTCGCCAGCCTCTGCCTCGCCGTCATCATCGGATGCTGAGTGCTCATCCTGCGGCAACTGCACCACCAGCTTCCAAGCCAGCCACATCCCACCAAGACCCACGAAGAGCCCCACCAGCGGAACCACGATTGCGCCCAGGGTCATGCCAGGCAACATACCACGGCACCTTCAAGACGGGCCTCGTAGGGGCGACCCTTGTGGTCGCCCGTCTCGAACGCATCGACGAATTCGGCACGGGCCCCGTAGGGGCGCGCTAGCTGCCAGTCTCCATCGGCAGCGACTCGTCGCGCACCCACTCCGCCATCGAGCCGTCATACACCGCGACGTTCGACTGTCCCACCAACAGGCACGCCAACGCATCCACCGTCGCCGAGATGCCGCCGCCGCAATAGGAAATCACTTTCGGCGCTGCCAAGAGCCCCTTCGCATCGAGCGCCGTCCGCAACGCATCGGCATCCCTGAAGTGGCCGTTGTCGAGCAAGTCGTCGAAGTGCAGATTGACGCTGCCCGTGATGTGCCCGCGGCGTCCGTAGGAGAACTCGCCTTCCCCGGCGTACACATCCGGCGACAGGGCATTGACCGTACACGTGGCCGAATCGCCAATGGCCGCCAGCACGCCGTCCTTGTCCACAAACAGATCCGGGTTCGCCTGTGCCCGGAAGCTGCGCGCCGCTGGCGCGATCGCTTCCGTGGAGATCGGCAGCCCCGCATCCCGCCACGCCCTGAACCCACCGTCAAGCACCCGAACGTTGGCATGGCCGCAGTAGTGGAAGAGCCACCAGGCCCGGGTCGCCCACATCATGTGCCCCGTGCTGTAGAGCACGACCTCGGTGTCATCGCCAATGCCCAGCGAACCGATGAGCCCCTCAAGCTGCGCCACCGGCGGCAAGCTGAATCCCAGCCCCGTCGAGGTGTCCGAAGCGGCCCGAATCAAGTCGAGAAACACGGCTCCCGGGATATGCCCCTCGTCAAACTTCCCCTGTCCCGACTCCGCCCGATACCCGGCCGTCGGCGCTGGCGTCAGAAACACCGTCGCATCGAGAATCCGCCGCCCCGAGTTGTCGATGTCCCCGGCAAGCTACTGCACAGAAATGAGATATTACGGATGCACATATGACCTGTGGTTCTCT
>VXPR01000561.1:0-3244 GCA_009839405.1 Gammaproteobacteria bacterium | reverse complement strand
CTCCTTCGCGGGCCATTGTCGAGTTGCACGCCGGTTCGGCGGAGCGCAACGGATTGTAATTCGTCCAATCGGTGCGCCCTGCCTGCTGCGACCACCGCCCAGAAAGGCGTCCTCGCCCGTTCAGCGGTAACTCCAGCCGCGCAGTCTTCTGGCTCGCGCTATGCTTTGCCGCTGCTGCATGGGCCGGTGGGGTTGCGTGCGCGTCATTTACGGAGGGGAAAGCGAGTGAAGCTCTATGACATGAAGCAGGCGCCGAATCCGCGGCGGCTCAGGATGTTCCTGGCCGAGAAGGGGATCGAGATCGAGACGGTGCAGGTGGACATTCCGTCTGGGGAGAACCTGTCGGACGAGTTCAAGGCCATCAATCCTCGGGGCTTGCTGCCGACGCTGGTGCTGGACGATGGCACGGTAATCGATGAATCGGTGGCCATCAGCCGCTACTTCGAGCAGACGCACCCGGAGCCGAACCTGATGGGCACAGATGCCAAGTCGATGGCGCTGATCGAGTCGGCAGAGCGGCACATGGAGTTCGATGGGCTGCTTTCCGTGGCCGAGGCGTTCCGCAACTCGAATCCGGTGTTCGCCAACAGGGCGACGCAAGGCACCGACGGGGTGCAGGCCATCGAGGCGCTGGTGGAACGAGGGCGCAACGGCACGGCGCGGTTCTTTGCGAGCTTAGATGCCACGCTTGCGGGCTCGCGCTACGTTGCCGGCGACACCTTCTCCATCGCCGACATCACGGCATTCTGCGTCGTGGACTTCGCCAAGTGGACCGGCATGAGGCTCGGCGACGAGCACCCGAACGCGCAGCGCTGGTATGCGGAGGTGTCGGCCCGGCCTAGCGCTCAGGCTTGATTTGCGCTGGAGGGACGGCCTGTCCGGGCGGCTATGGGGCCGCTCCCTCCCTATTCCGGCGTCAGCTTCACCGCGGTGCCGACGGCAAGGAGTTCGGCGGCGCCGCCCATGATTACGGACGTGGTGAAGCGCGTGCCTACGACGGCGTCGGCGCCGAGGGATTTGGCTTCGTCGATCATCCGGTCGAGGGCCTGTTCGCGACTTTCGGCGACGAGTTTGGTGAACTCGTGGATTTCGCCGCCCACCAAGGTGCGCAGGCCCGCCATGATGTCCTTGCCGACGTGGCGGGCACGGATGGTGTTGCCGCGCACGAGGCCCAGCGACTCTGTGATTTGCCGCCCCGCCACGGTCTCTGTGGTGACAACCAGCATCGCCGCCTCCGTTTATATTTCGATGTCGCGGTATCTGTCGGTGCGCCGCACGATGAGGCGCTGCCGAAGCGCCAGCAGCCCAAGCACGGCCAGCCCGCCGTAGAGGGCGAGCACGCCGAACTTGACGATCGCGGGTGCCTCGGCGTCCGCCAACAGCCCGTACAGGCCGTAGCCGATGAGGGCAAGGACGCCGCCGAAGAACAGGGTGAGACCGACCCAGCGGGTAACTTGGCCTGTGTGTTCGCTCATCCGACTTCTCCCCAAGACGAGCCTGATCCCTAGGCGGAGTTTGCCACGTTCGCCTACGTTGCGGGATTGGTGGATGTCGTTTGGCCTAAAGCACCCTCACCAGCGAAAGCGCATGGTGGTGACGCGGCTCAACGGAAGGCCGCGCTCCGCGAGCCAGCCGGCTGGGAGCTCGATGGCGTACCGCGCCGGGACACTCGAGGTGTAACTCGTCGAAGCCTCTTGGCATAGCGCCTGCCAGTCAGCGTCTGATGCGCCTGGCGGCCGGGGGCAGGGCTGCATGGTCATGGCGGCGACCGGCTGCCGGTCCGCGTCGAGGTAGATGACGTCGAGCGTGATGAACGTGTTGAACATCCAGAAGCTGCGCAGCGCCTCGCCGTCGAAATCGAACAGCATGGCGGCGCCGTGGTCCTTGCGACACATGAGGCCCTGGGCGTGTCGGGCGGGGGTTTGCGCCACTTCGACGGTGATGGTCACTCGGCGCGGTGGCAACAGGACTTCGAGCTCCACCGTGGGCAAGGCGGCGCGGTCGACGCCGGCGCAGTCGGGGCTCCGCACGAACTCGCGGGCGTTGCCGCAAGCCGCGAGAGCCGTGGCGACGACGCCGACGATCTTGCCTGCCTTCATGCCGTCGCGAGCCTCGGCGTGCGGGCTTTTGCCTGGGCGGTTTCTGCAGCGATGGTGCCGCTTTGCACCAGTTCCGCCAGCGCCTGGTCGAGCGTTTGCATCCCGACGTTGCGGGAGGTTTGGATGGCGGTGACCATCTGCGCCGCCTTGTTCTCGCGGATGAGGTGGCGGATGGCGGTGCTCGCCAGCATGATCTCGTGCGCCGCCACACGCCCGCCGCCGGTGCGCTTGACGAGGGTTTGCGAAACCACCGCGTTCAGGGATTCGGAGAGCATCGTGCGGATGAGCGCTTTCTCGTCGCCGGAGAACACATCGACGATGCGATCCACCGTTGCCGGCGCCGACGACGTGTGCAGCGTGGCGAACACGAGGTGACCGGTTTCGGCGGCGGTGAGGGCGAGGCGAATGGTCTCGAGGTCGCGCATCTCGCCCACTAGAACGACGTCTGGGTCCTCCCGGAGGGCAGCACGCAGGGCGTCGTCGAAGCTCTGCGTGTCGCGGTTCAGTTGGCGTTGGGTCACGAGGCAGTTCTTTGGCCGGTGGATGAACTCGATGGGGTCCTCGATGGTGAGGATGTGCTCGCGGCGGCTCGTGTTGATGTAGTCGATCATGGCCGCAAGGGTAGTGCTCTTGCCGGAGCCGGTGGGACCGGTGACGAGCACGAGGCCGCGCGTGGCGTCGGCGATGCTGCGAAACACGGGCGGCATGTTGAGCGACTCCATCGTTGGCACCACCGCTGGAATCACTCGAAACACTGCACCCACGCCGCGTTGGTGCCGAAAGGCGTTGACGCGGAACCGTGCCGCATCCTGCGCTTCGTAGGGGAAATCCACCTCGCGGCCAGCCTCGAAGGTGGCGCGGGCATCGTCGTTCATCACCTCTTGGATGAGAGCGAGGGTCGCTGCCTCGCCGAGTGGCGGCCGGTCGAGACGCACGATGTCGCCATCAACACGAAGGAGGGGTTGCTCGCCGGCGGAAAGGTGCAGATCGGAAGCGCCAGCTTCCACGCAGGCGGACAGAAGTTCGTTGATTTGCATGGCTTTTTCCCTGTATGCGACCGACCGTAGCAGTTTTCGCGCTAGCGGAGCCCTCGGAGGGAGGGCGTCCCGCCCTCCATCGCGCCGCAAGGCGCGCAGAACACTCGC
>VXPR01000298.1 GCA_009839405.1 Gammaproteobacteria bacterium | reverse complement strand
ACTGTCCAGGTGCCGGAATGGCCTCGCCCCGTTCACGGAGTCCATGTCCGAATCAACGGCAAGGTCGGCGCCGTCGCTCCCTTCGACGACCTGCTGGCCACCTATCCGGACGCCGGCGTGCTTGACTGTCGGGATGCCGCCGTACTCTCGCCCGGATTCGTCAACGCCCACGAACACCCGGCATACAGCTATGCCTTCCCCCACCCCGACCGAAACCCGGGTTACGAGCATCGAGACGAGTGGCGCTTTGGCCTGAACGGCAAGCCGGAGCTGACGGTGCCAGAGCCCATGACGCACGTTTCCGGCGGCGACCCGGCGGCCACGGCAAGGCTCGTGGCCATGGAGCTGCGTCACCTCATAGGCGGTGCCACGCTCTTGGCGGGGCCCGGCGGAATGCCGGGCGTCATTCGCAACGTGGGGTTGCAGGAGAGCGCCGAGCATCTTGCCCTCTACGATGCCGAAGCCGACATGGACACCTTCCCCTTCTCGTTTCGCGCGCTCGAGGAACTGGCGCCGACATGCGCCGCCGGCGAGCCGATTGAGCTCGCGGCAACCACGGGCGCGACTCCCGCCTATGCCGCCTATGTCGCCCACGTCGGCGAAGGGCGCGCCTCCAACTGCGTGGCGCGACAGGAGGTGGCCCGATTCCTCGCTCTCGCTCGGCAGGGAGACCGCCGCTACTCCCTCGTGCATGGCGTGGCAACAAGCGCGACTGATTTCGAAGTGATGCGCGAACACGACGTGACGCTGGTGTGGTCGCCACGCTCGAATTTCTCGCTCTATGGCGAGACCGTGGACATCGCTGCCGCGCTCGACTCGGGCGTGCGCATTGCCCTGGCCACAGACTGGTCGCCGAGCGGCTCGTTCACGATGAAGGAGGAGGCAAAGTGCGCTCGCCGCGCCGCGTCGAAGGTGGGTGTTGCGTTGCCGTGGCGCACGCTCTGGCGCATGGCGACGCTGCATGGCGCCTATGCCCTCGGCCTTGAGAGACGCTTCGGTGCCATCGCCGCCGGGGCGCCCGCCGACATGGTGCTGGTGCGATCCGCAAGCGCGGATCCGTATCAGGACGCGTTCGAGGCGTCCGACCAGGACGTTCTGGCGAGCTGGATCGGGGGCGAGGCAGTGCTGGCCGCCGCGACTCTCGAGGGCCTTGCCCCGACGGGGGCATGTGTTGCACTGGCCGGGCTCGCGCCAAGGATATGTGGAGTCCTCGCTCCCTTGGGCCTCACGCCATCAGGATTCGCCCAACTCACCGCCGATTCGGTGCCAGTCAACGACATGACCCGCCAGGCACCCTGCGACCCCGACGCGTGAGGCCCGTCCGTGCCGAGTTCGTCGACGCATTCAAGACGGGCGACCACAAGGGGCGCCCCTACGAGGCCCGTCGAGTTCGCCGGTGCGTTCAGGACGGGGGGACAAGCCCCGCCCCTACGAGGCCCCGCCGAATCCCGTCGGGGCATTCAGGACGGGCGGGGACAAGCCCCGCCCCTACGGGGTTTCGAGCAGCGTGCTGATGCCGTTCCAGACGCTTCGGTCGCCGTCGGGAGCCCAGCCGACGATGATCGCCTGCAGGGGCTCGCTGCTCGTGACACGGAGGGCGTGCGGCATGTTCGGAGGGCAATGGGTGACGGTTCCGGGTACTGCGGTGAAGGTCTCGTCACCCCACTCGCACTCGGCGGTGCCGGCGAGGAAGATGTACACCTCTGGGTGAGGGTGTGCGTGGGCGCCATATGCGGTGCCAGGCTCGAGCCGGAAGGCCGAGACGCTGATGTCCTGGTCGGCTATGGGTCCTCGGGGCCCGACCAATGACTTGACCTGCATGGCCTGGAGCAGCGACTCGGGGTAGTTGCTGTAGGACGCCATCCGGGCAAGTTCATAGTTCTTGATAAAATGCGTGCCCTTCTCGTGCATCGCCTGTGTCCTCCGGGTAGTCGACCGTTGCGCCAGCCACGTCTCGCCGGCGGGCATCTTGCGCTTGCTTGCAGAGGCCATGCAAGGGCGCCCTAACCGGCATGTCGGCATTTCGCGGCGCTAGCTTCCAAGCGCGATAGACTTACCTCAATTTATGCACATTCGGACTCGGGAGACTGACACTTGACACCACGCGACCGGGGCCGGGTGGGCCCGCTGTTGGCGGCAATTGCCCTGGGGCTTGCCCTTGCTCCACCGGCGCATGGCCAGGGCAAGACGCTCGGCCACATTCAGGGCCAGGTTTTCGCAAGCTCTGGGCCCGTGGCGGACGTAACCGTCACTGCATGGCATGTGGACACGGCGCGCACCCGAACCGCAGTCAGCGGCAGCGACGGCCGCTATCGGTTCTCGGGGCTTGCCGTCGGCACCTACGCCGTCACCGGCGTTCTTGGCGGATCCCAGACCAGCACGATCATCGCCGAGGTGCATGTCGGCGAGGGCACGGTGGTTGATCTCCGGGTCGAGAGCGCGCGGGCAGTGGAGGAGGTCATCGTTACCCGGGAGTCGATTCCCCTGGTGGATACGACGCGTTCCGAGACCACCAGGATCGTCACCGCTGGCGACCTTGAGCGCTTGCCGATCCCGCGAGATCCCAATGCCGTCGTGATGATGGCGCCGGGTGCGGTTTATGGCGATACGGCCTTCGGCACCGGTCGAAGGCGTCAGCAGTACGGCACGGGCTATGGCTATGCCTCCCTCGGCGGCGCGTCCGTCGCCGAGAACGTCTATTACATCAACGGCATGAACGTCACCAACTTTCGCACGGGGCTCGGCGCCAGCACCGTTCCGTTCGAGTTCTACGACCAGTTCCAACTCAAGACGGGCGGCTTCGGGGCCGATTTCGGGCGCGCCACCGGCGGCGTCATCAACTCGGTCACGAAGCGCGGGACGAACGAATGGCAGTGGACGGTTGGCGGGTACTTCGAGCCCGACTCATTGCGCGGCCGGGTGCCCAATGTCGAGCATCCTTCGCCTTGGCGGCGCTACGACACCGTGGGCGGGCTCGACGAGAAGGACCAACACGACGTTTTTGTGTCAGTCGGCGGGCCCGTCGTGAGCGATCGCTTGCTGGTGTATGGCATCTACGATCTCAGATCGGTGGACGAGGACATCTACCGCGCCTACGGGCGACTCAGCAAGGCCACCGAGGACGCCGGCTTCTGGGGCCTCAAGGTGGATTGGCTGTTGTCCGACAACCACCGCATCGAGTACACCGGGTTTTCGGACGAAAAGACGGCGCATCAGACGTCGTTCCGATGGGACGACGAGACCGGCGAGGTGGGCGAGCAGTACCGGACGACGGAGTTCTCTCGCGGCGGCGTCAATCACATCCTCGCCTACCGCGGCTACTTCGGCACCAACGTCGCGGTGTCGGCGCTCTGGGGCCGCGGCGAGTACGACCTCACCAACACCTCGCCCGAGGATGCGGGCTGCCCGGTTGCCCTCGACAGCCGCCAGCGCTTTCGTCGCCTGCTCGGCTGCTGGACCAACTTCACGAGGAGCGGCGGCAAGGACGAGCGCAGGGTCGGGCGCGTCGATGTCGAGTGGGTGGTGGACGAGAATCACCTGCTGAGCTTTGGCGCCGACCGGGAGGTGAGGACCTCCTTCGACTATCTCGGCTATTCGGGCGGTGGCTACTACCGCTACTTCGGCGCCGAGCCAGGAATGGTGCTGAACAACGGCGCAGTGGTTCCGGACGGAGTCACCCAAATCACGCGGCACCGGCAGTTCGAGCGCCGGGGCGACTTCGACGTGATCGCCTCTTCGTTCTACGTCGAGGACGAGTGGCTCATCGCACCGGGCGCGACGCTGCGCCTGGGCCTTCGCAACGAACGCTACGACAACCGCAACTCGGTGGGAGCGAGCTTCGTGAAGATGACCGACCAGTTCGCGCCCCGCATCGGCCTCGCCTGGGACCCCGATGGCGCTGGCACCTCCAGGCTCTTCGCCAACTATGGCCGCTATCACCTGCCGGTCGCCAGCATCGTCAACATCCGCATGGCGAGTGCAGCGCTCTTCACCGAAGATTGGTATGCGCTGGACGCCGCAATCGCCGAAGACGGCACCGCCCCGCTCGAGACCCGCCTCGGCCCGCAAACCGTCTACGCCGACGGCAGGCCGCGGGACGTTCGCACCATCGCCGACCAAGACCTTCGGCCCATGGTGCAGGACGAATACATCGTTGGCTACGAGTGGGAGCTGATGGAGGACTTCGTCGCGAGCGCCACGTTCACCTATCGCAACCTCGCCGAAGGGATTGAAGACGTCACCACCGACGAGGCGCTCGGTCGGTTCGCCGACTTCAACTACGTGCTCGCCAATCCCGGCCGCGACATCCGCACGTTCGTTGACCTCGATGGCGACGGCGCGCTCGACGAGGTCACGTTGGCGGCCGAAGACCTTGGCTATCCCGCGGCGAAGCGCCGCTACCAGGCGCTGACCTTCGACGTGAAGCGGCGCTGGGACGGCGTTTACACCCTTCGCGGCGCCTACACCGTTTCGCGCAGCCACGGCAACTACGAAGGAACCGTGCGCAGCGACACCGGCGAGGACATCGCCGGCTACACGACGCAGTTCGACTTTGCCGGCATGTTGGACGGCGCCGACGGCGACCTGCCGAACGACCGTCGGCACATGGTGCGTGCCTGGGGCGCTTGGGCGTTCGCCGACAACTGGCTCCTGAGCGGCGCCTTCGAGTTTTCGAGCGGCCGGCCGATCAACGCCTTCGGCTATCACCCGACCGACCCCTACGCTAGCCTCTACGGCGCGGCTTCGTTCTACCGCCAAGGCACGCCGGCGCCGCGCGGTTCGGGCGGGTCAACGCCGTTCGTCTATCGCCTTGATCTCGGCCTCAAGCACACGCGGGAAGTGTTCGACGGCGGCACGCTGACCGCACGACTCGACGTCTTCAACGTCTTCGACTTCGACGACGAGATCGAGGTTGACGAATACGCCGACACCTGGGGCGGCAGGGAGTCCTCGACCTTCGGCTTCCCCATCCGCTTCCAACAGCCGCGTTCCGTGCGCCTCGGCCTGCAGTACAGCTTCTAGCCCCGGCACGACCTTGCCCCCTCCCGGCCCGCATTCGCCATCGCCCTGGGGGCCACCTTGCCCCCCTCCGAGAAAGGCCAGGGACGGCCTTTCTCG
>VXPR01000201.1:3391-5120 GCA_009839405.1 Gammaproteobacteria bacterium | reverse complement strand
CGAGTGGGAGCCGGGGTGGGTGTTCGGCGCCCCCCCCCCTCTAAACGGGGGGACGTTTCCCGTCACTCCCCCCTCGAGGGGGGAGTGACAGGAAAGTGCGCGCAACCACCGTTTTTTTTGGAGGGGCGAGATGCCCTGCCTCCAAAGCTCCGACGCCAAGGGGCCTAGCCTTCGTAGGTCCAGTTGGCCGCTTTCTCCAACGCGTTGGCGCGGGCTCTGGCGCCAGCGAGCTCTTGGGGATGGGTGGCCAGGCGTTCGGCCCAGTCGAGGGCCGAGGTTGCCTCCGCGAAGCGGCCTGCTTCCGCCAAGGAGCGGCCCAGGTAGATGTAGGCGAGGGTGAAGGACTCGTCAATCGCAGCAGCGCGCTCGAATCGTTCGATGGCTTCGGGCCAGCGCTCGCGAGCGCCTTCGATGATGCCGGCCTGGTGGAGGAGCTGTTCCGGGGTTTCCGGGCCGTACTGAAGGGCACGGTCGAAGGCCGCGATGGCTTCGTCGTAGCGGCGTTGCTGCATGTAGATGCGCGCCGCTTGTTGGTGGGCCCAGGCCTGCGCCGGATAGGCGGCGATGGCGGCGTCTAGATGCTCGAGCGCAGTTTCGAGTTCGTCGCGGTGGTAGTAGATGCTCGCCAGCACGTTGTAGTAGCGGTAGTACTCGGGGTCCACGTTGAGGCCGTGTTCGATCAACTCGAAGGCGCGTTCGGTGTTGCCAACCCGGCCGTGCGCCATAGCAAGGTTGGACACCACCGCGGGGTCCTCCGGCGTCGCCTCGAACATCGGCTCGAGCACTGCCACCGCCTCCTCGAACTGGCCGGAGTTCAAAAGCCCCTCGGCATGCACCAGCCGACCGCCGTGGCTGGCGAGGAACTGCCACTTCGGCTGGTGCCGTTCGTCGCGCCATTGCATGGGCGTTGCGTCACGCCCGCGGGCGAGGGCGATGCGGGCCTCGTCCGTCAAGCCAACCGCCTGATAGGCACGGCCCAGCAAGCGCTGGATATGCGGGTGGTTGATGTGCGAGAGCCCCTGCAGAAGCTCCAGCGCCTCCTCGTGCTGCTGTTTTCCCATCAGTGCCTGGGCGATTCCCGCAGTCGCCGGAGCGCCCGCACCGAGTTCCTCGGCACGTTCGAAGGCATCGATGGCCTCGTCGAAGCGCCCTAGAGCACGCAGCCAACTCCCCCGCCACAGCCAAGCCGGCACGTATTGATCGTCGAGCTTCAAGGCCGCGTCGAGGACGCGCACTGCCTCATCCGTGTCGCCGAGCTTGTACATGAGTTGGGACTGGAAGTAGGGCCAAAGGAACTCGCCCGGCTCCAGCGCCCACGCCTGGGCATAGGTGGCGATGGCGGCTTCCTGGAAGTCGTTCATCTCGTAGGTCATGCCGAGCTCGCCGCGAGCCTCGCCAGACTCCGGCACCGCTTGTGCCTTGGCGATCACCGTGGTGAGCATTTCTCCGAGGGCGATGTCACTCTCGTTGTAGTCCACGAGAAGCACTTCGAGGTTGGGCGGCGGCGGCTCGGCTGCATCCGGGAACGGTTCCCCTTCGCACCCCGCCAACGCGATAACCACTCCCCACAGCGTGAACAATCTGCGCACGGAGCGACGCCGGGCTACACCTCGCGTGCCCTGAAGGCCGTCGGGGCATACCTTGGGGGGGAGGGGGGGTTTTCCGACCCCCCCCCCCCACGCGCCGCGGGGGCGGCGCCCGGCACCGCAGGCCCCCGGGGGTGTGTTTA
>VXPR01000201.1:0-3381 GCA_009839405.1 Gammaproteobacteria bacterium | reverse complement strand
CACAACCCGGCCCCCGGCGCCCCGCGGCCCAACCCGCCGCGTCCCCGCACGCCGGGGGGCGAAAACTTGGGGGGCGGGCCCCGCCCCCCCCCCCACGCGCCGCAAGGCGCGTCTGTGCCGACGCCTGCAAACGGTCACGGCCTTGTGTTTCTTAAGGAACGCGCCTGTCGGCGCGAGGGAGGGCAAGATGCCCTCGCCCCCAGCGGAGACGCCCTCCCGCCAATGGCCCGTCAATCTAGGACCGTTCAGCCGTCGGGCAGGAGGGAGCACTTGCGGCGGTCGTCGGTGTTGAGTTCGACGCGTTCGCAGCGGATGCGGTTGGCGGTTACGGCGCGCTTGGAAGGGCCGATGATGCGGTAGCGCTCGCCGAAGAGGCTCGAGACCTTTTGCACCTCTACGCGATTGCCTTCTCGGATCTTGCTTTCGCGCCACACGTCACCCTCGAACAGCACGCGGTCGTCCACAGCGATCAATTGGCGGTCGCGCACCAGCTTGCGGTGGGCGGTGACTTCGCCAACGAAGTGCGAGGGGATTTCCAGCACCGTGCGATCCACCGTGGTTCGGCTGATCGCCACTTCGCTGAGTGTGGGTTCCGGCTCGATCGTGGGTTCGCTGACGGGCTCCGCCGCCTGGTCAGTAATCTGTGCCGGAAGCGGTTCGGGAACGGCGGCCGGCTGAGGTCGGTCTCGCTTCAGGAGACCTGTCACCCGGCCCCATATGCCACGGCGGGGCTCTGCTTCGGCTTCGGCTTCAGACACGGCTTCCGGCACTTCGACCGCACGGGCCGCGTTGGGTTCCGAAGCCTTCGGAGCTCCGAGCGTCCGGCGCAGGGTCTCGGCGGCAACCAAGCACTCTTGCCGTCTCTCGGCGTCCTCGATTCCAACACAACGCGCCTGAAGCTCGCACACGGCTCGCTCCGCGTCAGGCACGGAGGCGCACTCGTCAGCCCATGCACTCGTCAGCGAAACACCTGTGAACGCGAAGCAGAGGCCAGAAAAGAAAAAGGCTCGGCGAAGGGGATACCTTCGCCGAGCCTGGGAAAGGAAACGACGGGAGGGAAAGCGGCCGGATGCGCTGCTTTGCGGCATCGAATCCGGCCTGACCTATATACCCTCCGCTACGTCAGACAGCTTCGATTAGAAGCCCACCGTGAGGCGCATGAATGCGATGCGTCCCATGATGTTGTCGACGTAGGTGTCGTAGCCGACGCCCGAAGGCATCGGGTCGGGGTTGGCGTTGAAGATGTTGCGCATCGAGAGGTTCAGCGACGCGTAACCGAAGCCGAAGATGTCCGGCCGGGTGTACGTGTAGCTGGCGTCCCAATAGTGACGCGAGTCGATGCGGCAGTACGGGTTGCGGTCTTGGTCGGCGCAAACCTTGTCTTCGGCAAGCGTCACGACCTCAGCGCCGTCCGTACCTTCACCCGCACGCGGCTGACCATTCACCCAAGTACCGGAGAGGTCGAAGCCACGGTCGTCGTTCAACACCTCATCCCAAGAGGCCATCACGTCGCGCAGGCTAGAGTGCCAGCGGACGCCGAACTGGGCGATGTGATCGCCATAGAACCAGCGCACGTTCGCATTGACGCGCCACTCCGGCGTTGCCGGCAGGCTCCAGAACAGTTCGTTCAGGCTTCGGATGTAGTGCACGCCGTTGTTGCGGTTGCCGACACCATCAACGCGGATGCCGCCGTAGGCGTGGCCGCTGTCGGCGGTGAACCGGACGATGCTCATCTCCACCATCTGCGTCGCGCTCATGGACAGCGCGAAGCTGCCGTAGTCGCCGCCGATGTAGGGGATGGACTCCGCCTCGAAGCGATACCGAGCACCCCAGATCACACTGGTGGTGGTCTGTTCGCCCTGGTTCGTCCACGGCGAGTCAACCGCCTCCAGTTGCAGGCCGTCGATGCCGCCCCGCTGAATGGTGCTGCCAGCAACGCCCATCTCGTGGTCTTGCACCCAGGAGATGGCTGCCTGACGACGACACTCCAGCTCAGACGCCGACGTGTTGGCGAGGTACTCACCCACGTTCGAGCGGTCGGTGCGCTGTTCGTTGTCGTAGTCGAGCTCCGTGCCCGGGCACATCTCGCGGGCGTGCTGCGTGAAGCCGATGCCCGCCGCGCTGATGTTGGAGCTGGCCGCGAAGCGGTCAACCCGACCGTTGAAGTCCACCGTGGTGTAGTCCACGTCGAAGTTCAGGTCGCCGTCCAGGAACTGCAACGAGAGGCCGAAGTTGTAGAGGTCGGAAACCTCTGCATCGAGCTCCGGTGCCTCCGAGTCCGGCGTCAGCACGTTCGGAACGACGCCACCATCGCCAGCATCCGTGCAAGCGACCAGCTCAGGCATGTTGTCGCAGATGTAGTCGGAGAGCGACTGCACGGAGTTGGAGTAGCTGCCCGATTGCGCCAGCGTCGGGTTGAAGAGCTGGAACATCCCCGGCAGCACGTAGCCTTGCGTAAGGCTTGCGCGCAGTGCGAGGAAGTCGAGCGGCTGGTAGCGGATTGCGAGCTTCGGAATCACCGTGTCGAAGTTCACCTTGCGGCCAGCGGTCGAGAGACCACCGCGCGCTTCAAACTCCGCGTAGCGAGCCGCGACCTGGGCTTCCATCTGGCCCCAGAACTCGTGGTCGATCAGCGGCAGCGACAACTCGACGAAGACGGCGCGGGTTTCTTCTTCCGTCATCTGGTAGTTGATCGAGGTGTTGCCCGACCAGGGGTCGAAGTCCGCCGTGCCGATGCCGAGGCCGAGGGCGCCCATGGCGTCAGGACGGAACTCTTCGGATTCCGTACGGTAGTGAAGGCCCGCCGCGATACCGACCGGCTGGTCGTTCCAGGGCAGGTCGTAGATGGAGCTGTTGTTGGCCACCAAGTCAATGATGTGCATGCCAATCGTGCGCTGCATCTGCGAGAGGTGGATGCCGGCGAAGCGGTTCTCCTCCTCCGTGTTCACCTCAGCGGCGTTCGGGTCACGCCATGCAGGCTGGAGTTCGCCGTCTTCGGTGCTCGCAAGCCATGCCGTGCTGAAGGGGTTCCAGCACTGGTCGCCGAAGGGCCCGGCCTGACAGCGAAGCGCGGCGATCGTCATGGGCCATGCGGCTTCCATGCGGTCGTCGGTGCGTCGGCTGATCTGCCAGATCCAGTCTGCATCCACAATCCAGTCGGTGTCCGGAATGTCGATCTCGGTGCCGAGACGGAGCCGGAAGTTGTCGATCGTCGTGCGATCCTTCCAGGTCATGTCTTCGTTCAGCCAGGGGATGTTGTTGTTGTAAGGCTGCTTCGGCGTGATGTTGTTGTCATGCCAAGCGCGCACGTCCTCGAACAGACGAACGCCGCCGTTACCCAGGGTGTCTGGGTCGAAGCGGTCGGGAATGCCGTCGCCGTCC
>VXPR01000087.1 GCA_009839405.1 Gammaproteobacteria bacterium | reverse complement strand
CGTAGCCGGTGATCCCGCTCCGGAGGTCACGGTGCCGGCCATGCACGCCTTGGTGCGGGGCGGCGCCGACATCATCGAACTCGGCGTGCCGTTCTCCGACCCCGAGGCGGACGGCCCCGCCATTCAGCTTTCCTCCGAGCGAGCGCTGGCCATCGGCACCACGCTGCGGGATGTGCTCGACATGGTGGCTGCGTTTCGCACTTCCGACACCGCCACCCCGGTCCTGCTCATGGGCTACCTCAACGTGCTCCTCAAGATGGGCCTCGCTGAGTTCGCGTCGGCAGCGGGAAAGGCTGGCGTGGATGGCGTGATCCTCGTCAACCTGCCGCCTGAGGAGGCCGCCGAGGTGAAGGAGTTGCTGGCAGCACAGGGCATGGACCTCGTGCTCCTGGCGGCACCCACGACGACGCCGGAACGGGCGCGCATGATCGCCAGTGTCGCCAGCGGCTTCCTCTACTACGTCAGCTTCCGCGGCACCACCGGCGCCAACCTCCTGGACCCGGAAACGGTGGGTCAGGCCGTGACTCGCCTACGCGAAGCCACGGAACTTCCCATCCTGGTCGGCTTCGGCATCCGCGACGGCGACTCCGCACGTCGCGTTGCGGCGGTGGCAGACGGTGTCGTGGTCGGCACGGCCCTCGTGACGACAATGGGCGAAGCGCCGCCGGAGGAGATCCCGGCGCGCCTCGAGGCCCAGGTCCGATCGCTCCGCCAAGCCCTCGACGCCTAGGGGAGATGGGGCGGCTTGCACCGGTGACGAGCCCGATCACTCCCGAAGACTGGCTTGAGCGGATTGGCCGGGAGATCCCTGCCAACGTGATCCGCGGTCTCGACCATGTGGCGGACGTTGCCGCGCGCCTTGGCGTCAATCCCCCGGCCCCACTCTCCTTCGTCGTGGCAGGCACCAACGGCAAGGGCTCGACGGTAGCGGTTCTCGAGCGATTGCTGCTTGCACATGGACATGCCGTTGGCACCACCACCTCCCCGCACTTGCGCCGCTTCCATGAGCGCATCCGCATCAATGGCGTGGCGGCGGACGATGCGGCGATTGTCGAGGCGCTAGACGCGGTGGACGCCGGACGGGGCGATGCGGAGCTCTCCTACTTCGAGTTCGCCGTGCTGGCGGCGCTCACGCTGCATCGACGAGCCAACGTTGCGGCGAGTGTGCTGGAGGTGGGCCTCGGCGGACGCCTCGATGCCGTCAACGTCGTCGATGGCGACGTGACCGTCATCGCAAGCATCGGCCTCGACCACCAGGCGATCCTGGGGCCGGATCGAGAGGCCATCGGCGGCGAGAAGGCCGGCATCCTGCGTCCAGGGACGCCGCTCGTGTTCGGCGGCGCGGACCCGCCGGGCTCGGTGCTGCAGAGGGCTCGCGAATTGGAGGCGCCGGTGTATCTGGCCGGGCGCGATTTCGGCCACGATTCAGAGGGCTACTGGCTCACCGGAAAGGACGACGCCGTGCGTCGCTTTGGCGATGTGTCGTGTGCTGCTGCATCCGCCAACGTCGCGACCGCCTTGCAGGCGGCGGCATTGGGCATGGAAGACCTTGGCGATGCCGGCTGGCACCAAGCCGCCGGGCTTGTCCACATCCCTGGCCGCTTCGAGACCGCCCGCGCACAGGGTCGACAGTGGGTGCTCGATGTTGGCCACAACCCCGATGGCGCGGCGTTCCTTGCCAGCCAGCTCGGGGAGCGGTTCCCGAACCGATCGGTGCATTGCGTCGTGGGCTGCCTCGAGGACAAGGACATCCGCGCAATCGTCGCGCCCCTCGCCAAGGCCACCACGACGCTTCGCTTCGCGGACACCGAGACGTGGCGCGCTCGCTCGGCGGCGTCCATGCGCGAGGCGGCGCGGATGCCCGAAGCCTTCGCCGGCAACCTCGACGCCGCCATCGAGCATGCGCTCAAAAGCAGCGCCGAGGACGGTGTTATTCTCGTCTGCGGTTCCTTCGACGTCGTGGAGCGGACACGCCGTTTGCTGTCGCTACCCGGATGAAACTGTCGGAACAGACACGCCATCGCGTCACCGGCACGGTGTTCTTGGTCGCCGTGGCGGCCATCGTCCTGCCCATGCTGTTCGACGAAGAGCCCCCGGAGCTTGAACGGCCCTATCCTGCCGCGCCGCCGGAACTGGCCGTGCAGCCGGATTCTTCCGGAGTCGCGGACATGAACGAACTCACCGAAGCCGCCGGTCGCCTTGTGGATTCCGTGGATGCCGACGGCTTCGCCACCGACACCGGGGTGCGGATCGGCGAACCCGTGCTGCTGCCGGAACTGGCGGCTGAGCCGGACTCGGCGGGGACGGAAGGCGGGCTGGAACCTGCCTGGGCCGTGCAAGTGGGTGCCTTCAGCAACCATGCCAACGCCGAGGCGCTGCGTGAGCGCCTGCGCGCCGACGGCTATGCGGCGCTCAAGTCCACGATCAGGAGCGATGCCGGCGAAAGCACCCGTGTTGCCGTAGGGCCGATCATCAGCCGCGAGGATGCCGCAGCCCTCGAGCAGGAACTCGAACGTCGCTACAGCCTCGACGCCGTCGTCCGGCGCGTGACGCATTGAAGCAGGCCGCGCCACGTGCCCCTGCCGACGGCCGATATCGTCATGTTGATCGCCATCGGTGCGTCGGCAGCCTTCGGGCTCTTTCGGGGCCTCGTGCGCGAGGTGGTGTCTCTGGCGATCTGGGCAGGGGCGTTCCTCCTTGCCCTCCTCCTTGGCCCACTCTTGGCCGAGGCGATGCAGTTCAACGTCGGCACGGGCGTCAAGGGCGCGCTCGGCTTCGCGGCGACTTTCGTCGTGGTGTTGGTCGCCGGCGCGTTCCTGCAGAAGATGCTGGGGGCCATGGTCGAGGCCACCGGCCTCACCGGCACCGACCGCACCCTTGGGTTGGCGTTCGGCGCCGTGCGGGGCGCGATCCTGGTCATCGTCGCCTTGGTTGCCTTGCGTCCGTTCGCGGAGGAACACGCTTGGTGGGCCGACTCCACCGTCCTGCCGATCCTGCTGCCCTTCGAGGGTCTTGTGATGGAATTCGTCGACGCGGTGCTCGCGCTTTTCGGCGTCGGCTCTGACAGCGAAGGAACGGGAGCGGTCTGAAGCATGTGTGGGGTCGTCGGCATCGTCAGCAGGAGACCGGTCAACCAGCAGATCTACGACGCCCTGCTTGCGCTCCAACATCGCGGCCAGGATGCCGCCGGCATCGTCACCGGCGATGGCAACCGACTGTATCTGCGCAAGGACAATGGCCTCGTGCGGGAGGTGTTCGAACCGCGCCACATGCAACGGCTGCGGGGCAATGTGGGCATCGGCCACGTGCGCTATCCCACTGCCGGCTCTTCGAGCGCCGCCGAGGCGCAGCCCATGTACGTCAACTCGCCGTACGGCATCAGCCTCGCGCACAACGGCAACCTCACCAATGCGGCCGAGCTCGAAGACGATGTGTTCCGCGCGGATCTCCGCCACGTCAACACCAATTCCGACTCGGAGATCCTGCTCAACGTGCTGGCGCACGAGTTGCAGAAAATCGGCGCCCAGGAGCCGCGCCCGGAGCATGTCCTCGACGCCGTGGAGGGCGTGCATCGGCGCTGTCGGGGCGCCTATGGTGCGGTGGCGATGGTGCGCGGCTTCGGCATCGTCGCTGTTCGCGACCCGCACGGCATCCGCCCGCTCGCCTATGGCGTGCGCGAGACCGTGCGCGGCACCGAGCACATGGTGGCGTCCGAGAGCAATGCCATCGACATTCTCGGGTTCGACTTCGTGCGCGACGTGGCGCCGGGCGAAGCCATCTGCATCACCGAGGCCGGCGAGGTGGAGGCGCGGGTGTGCGCGCCACCGGCGACGCATTCGCCCTGCATCTTCGAGCACGTCTATCTTGCCCGCGAGGACTCGATCCTGGATGGCGTCTCGGTGTACAAGGCGCGGCTGCGCATGGGCGAGCACCTAGCCGAGCGCATCCTGGCGGAGTGGGGCACGAAGCACGACATTGACGTCGTGATTCCGATCCCGGAGTCGAGCCGCACCTCGGCGATTCCGCTCGCCTATGCGCTGAACGTGAAGTTCCGCGAGGGCTTCGTCAAGAACCGCTACATCGGCCGCACCTTCATCATGCCGGGACAGAAGCAGCGGCAGCGCTCCGTGCAGCAGAAGCTAAATGCCATCGACCTCGAGTTTGCCGGCAAGAACGTGCTCTTGGTGGAGGATTCCATCGTCCGCGGCACCACCACGGGCCAGATCGTGCGCCAGGCGCGCGCGGCAGGTGCGAACAAGGTGTTCATGGCGGTGGCGGCGCCGCCCGTGCGCTATCCAAATGTCTATGGCATCGACATGCCGGCCTCGCACGAGCTGGTGGCATTCAACCGCACCGAAGAGCAGATCGCCGAGCGAATCGGGGTGGACGGATTGGTGTATCAGAACGTGGACGATCTCGTGGCATCGGCGGCGGAAGGCAACCCCGCGCTTACGCACTTTGACTGCTCGGTGTTCGACGGCGACTATGTCACCGGCGACATCGACGACGACTACCTGACGCGCCTGTCCATGGTGCGCAGCGACCGCATGAAGCAAAAGCGCGAAGCCGACCGCGCCGGCATGGTTCGCACCGCCATCGACCTGCACAACGTGGACGCCTAAGGACCGAAAAAAACTTGCCATCCCGCACGCTCCACGTCAGAGTTTGCGTCGTCAATGGAACCTTGATGGGTTAGGAGGAAGCGGGAGAACAACAATGTTGGAAGTCTTGGATATCGCCCTCACCGTTGCTGGATTCACGGCAACCGTTCTGTCCCTGCTCTACGGCTTCTCCACGCTTCGTCGCCGCGACGAACTCCACCACACACAGATCATGGAACTGGTGGGTAGCTTGGCCCGCAGCGAGCCGTCCTACGGGCCGCGCGATGCGCCAAGGCGCAACCCGCGTTCGCACCGCAACCCCACACGTCCTTAAGGAAGGTCCGGTCGTAGGGGCGACCCTCGTGGTCGCCCGTGCTGGCGTGATGCATGGCGTTGGCTAGCGCGGACTTGCGCCTCTGCGCAGCCCGCAGGCGGCCCCCATAAGAGCAAAGCGGACGAGCTTTTATGGGAGGGGGGGGCCCCGACCCCACGCCGCTTAATCAACCAACCCCCACAACCCCCCCAACAC
>VXPR01000491.1 GCA_009839405.1 Gammaproteobacteria bacterium | reverse complement strand
ATGCAGAAGATCGTTGACCGCATGGCAATGACACACACCGCCGGGCAGCGCGCCGGGAAGGAAGGGGATGTCGTGGATGCCTATTTGGCGCTGCACGCATCTGATCCCCAGTTCCTCCCCGAATCGGACCTATCGCTGCCGCTAGGGGCGATTTTGATGACGGCCATGTACATGGGCGATCAGATTGGCTTCGCGCTCTATTGGTTGCTGCAGAATCCCGATCTATACGAGCGGGTGACGGCCGAGGCGGACGCGTTGTGGGCAAAGGGCGACCCCTCGGAGGAGGATTTTACTCGCGAGCGGATCGACGTAGCCCACCGAGTGATGATGGAGTCACTGCGGATGACGCCGATCGTGCCCATGTCGATGCGCACGGTAATGAATACCTGTGTGGTGGAGGGTTACGAGTTGCCGGTTGGAGCGCAGCTCGTGATTGCGCAGACGGCAGCACACTACTCAGAGGAGTCCTTTCCTGACCCGTGGACGTTCGACATCGACCGCTACCTACCCTCGCGCAACGAACAAAGCGGCAGAGGCTACGCGCCGTTTGGGCTGGGCACGCACTCATGCATCGGCAGTCGCTGGGCAGATATGCAAATGGTGATTAACCTCTTGATGCTTACCCACTACTTCAAGATCGAGCTGGCCCGCCCCTACAAACGCGTGCCGATGGATCCGCTGCCCTCGCAGTCGCCCAGCAACAAGCTCAAGTTCAAGCTCGTCGAACAGCGACACGAACTGCCAACGCGCCCATGAGGGTGCGCCCGTTAGGGCGCGCTAGCGCTTCGCCGCGCTCCGCCAGCGCAGACGTTGCCCCAAAGACCGGGCTCTACGCATGACGTCTTCAGTTGCCGGGCGAGCTGACACCGTGCGAGTGATCACGGGGGCAAGCGGGCACATCGGTGGGGTTCTCGCACGCATGCTTGTGCACCGGTTCGGGCCCGGTCAGGTCCGCGCAATCCATCGGGGGCGACGGGGCACGGCGGCGGACCTCGGCATCGGCTGGGTCCATGGCGAGCTCCAGGACGCCGAGTCGCTGAATGCCGCCTTCAAGGGCGCAGAGGTGGTCTATCACTTGGCCGCGCTGATCTCGCTCCACGGCGACCGGGCAGAGGAGTTCCATCGCACGAATGTCCTCGGCACACGCAACGTCGTGGCTGCGGCGCTTGCTGCCGGCGTGCGGCGGCTGGTTCACGTTTCCTCGATCCACGCCTACGACCAAGAGCCCGCCGATGAGGTCCTCGACGAGAGCCGGGGGCCGGCGCATGACCCGCACGATCCGTACGGCCTTTCGAAGGCTGCCGGCGAAGTGGAAGTCCGTCGCGGCATCGAGAAGGGCCTCGATGCCGTGATCGTGAATCCAACCAGTGTCATCGGCCCATACGACGCTGGGCCCTCGCACATGGGGCAGCTTTTTCTCGACCTCTACCGGCGGCGGATTCCCGCGCTCGTCGCGGGCGGTTACGACTGGGTGGACGTGCGCGATGTCGCGTCTGCCACGATGGCTGCCGAGACGCAGGCGAGATGCGGCGAGAATCACCTCGTATCGGGTCACTGGCAAACCATGGGGAAACTGGCCGAACTCGCCGAGCAGGCGACCGGTGTGGCCTCGCCCCGTCTCCGGTTCCCGGTCTCTCTCGCCCAACTGTGGGCGCCCTGCCAGGTCTTCCTGGATCGACGTCGGGGCCGACGGCCGCTCTACACGCCGATGGCGGTTCGCGTCATGGCTGCCGGCAATCGACGTGTTTCCAACGCCAAGGCACGCCAGACACTGGGCCTAAACCCACGCCCGCTTGCGGAAACTGTGAACGACACCTATCGCTGGTTCGACGAGCACGGCATGTTGGACGAGCCGGGTTGAGAGGCCCGAGGTGACCGAGGAAACGCTGCACGGGATGCTGGTTTGGGGTGTCCTCGTGGCGGCGATCCTGATGTTCGCGTACCTGCTGCGCAGAGTCGCGCCCTACGGGCGTCACTACCAGGGCGCAGGTTGGGGTCCCCACATTTCCTCGCGGCTCGCCTGGATCGCCATGGAGCTGCCGGCGCCAGTGGTCTTCCTCGCGGCCTTCCTCTCCGGCCAGCACGCCTTCGAGACCGTTCCGCTCGTGTTCCTGACCATGTGGCAAGTGCATTATCTGAACCGGACGTTCATTTATCCGCTTCGCTCCCGGAGCGGCGACAGGAAGACGCCCCTCGTGGTGGTCGGCTCCGGCTTCTTCTTCAACGCGATCACCGCGTACACCAACGCCCGCTTCGTCTCGGAGTTCGGCGAGTACGCAATGGCGTGGCTGGCCGACCCCCGCTTCCTCGTTGGCGTCGCGATTTTCCTCGCCGGGCTCGCGCTCAACCTCCACGCCGACAACACCCTCATGCACTTGCGCCGCCCCGGCGAGGCCGGCTATTCGATTCCCCAAGGCGGCGGTTTCCGCTACGTCTCCTGCCCGAATTACCTCGGCGAAATCCTCGAATGGCTAGGCTGGGCAATCGCCACCTGGTCCTTCGCCGGTCTCGCCTTCCTGCTGCTCACCGTTGCCAATCTGGCGCCAAGGGCGAGGAGCAATCACCGCTGGTACATCGACACCTTCGACGATTACCCGCCCGGGCGCCGGGCCCTGATACCGGGCATCTATTGACGCTTGTCCGCGCAGGGCGCTCGCCCCCCTACCGTCGGAATGCGCCGCCGACTGCGTGGTGGAGGGCGAGGCGGGCAAGGGCTACCTCTTGAAGGCCGCCCGCGTGGTTGGACTCTGCCGTCAGGGCAAGGCGTGAGGCATGGAGGGTGGCGACGTAGTCATCGAGGCCCGATGCGTAACGGCGCTGCCGCAGCAAGGCTTCGGCGCGCGCCGCCTCTTTGTGGGATGCGAGGAGCTCAAGGCGGTCGTAGCTGGCCCGGAGCCCCGCCAAGGCGCTTTCGACCTCGTGCGTTGCGGTCAGCACCGAGCGACCGTAACCGGCAACTGCGGCGGCGAGCTCGGCCTCGGCCACATCGACGTTGCCAAGCAGACGTCCACGCTGCAACACCGGCGAAAGCACGTTTGCGGTCAAGTTGCGAAACCACTGATCGGGTTCGAACCACGTCCCCGACTCCGCGCTGGTGAGGCCAATGGAGCCGGAAAGCGAAAGCGCCGGGAAGAGTTCCGCCTTGCGCGCGCCGACGGTGAGGCGTGCCGCAGTCACCCGCTCCTGGGCCCCTCGCACGTCGGGCCGCTGCACGAGGACATCCGCAGCCACTTCGCTCGGCACGGGCGATTGCCACGGCGCTGCCGGCAGCGCTTCCGGCAAGATGGCGGCGAGGTCGGCGCGATAGTCGCCCACTAGCACCCAAAGCCGCGCCTCGGCATCCGCCAGTCGCGCCTCCATGCGGGGAAGCTCGCTCTCGGCGTTGCGCGCCGCCTGCTGCACGGAGTAGAAGCTGTGGGCATCCGCCAATCCGCCGACGTACTGGCTTTTGGCGTGCCGTTCCCATTCCTGTAGCAGCGTGGAGGTCTTGGTTGCCAAGTGAACTTGGTGCCGCAGATCCCCCACTTCCAGATACGTTGCCGCGGTTTCGGTCAAGACGCCCATGCGCACGGCTTGGAGGTCCCACTTCGCCGCCTCGCTCCGCGCACCGGCGGCACCGGCGGCTTGGCGGTCGCGACCCCAAACATCGACCGTATAGGAGAAGCCGGCCGCGACGGAGTACGTCGGGAGGTCAATGCGCTCCGGCGCTCTGAAACCGAGTTGCTCGAACGTGTCGGGGCCGAGGCCGAATTCGTCGAGCTGCGCGCCGAGGCCGGTATTGGCTGGCACCCTCACATCGTCTTGACCGACGAATGGCCGAACGGCGGGCAACCGCGCCGAACTCGCGACCCGCGCCTGAGCGCGTGCCTGGTCCACCCGCGCAATCCCCTCTTGAATGTCGAAGTTCGACTCCAAGGCAGCGCCAAGCACCTGACTCAGCACAGGATCGTCGAACTCCTGCCACCAAGCGGTCACCTCGCCCGAAGGACGCGCGGAAGGAGGGGCCGCCGATTCCACCACCTGGGCGGCATCGGGTGCCTGCGCCTCCCGCGGCACCAGCCAAGTCGGCATCGAAGAACAGGCGACAACCCCCGACCCAAGGAACGCCACCACAAGGCACCGCCCAAGCCGTCCCGCCGAGAGGGCGTTCAAGCAGCCAGGTGGCCGCGCCATGAAACCGATGCTGAACAAACCGCTGAAAGCTCCGTTGCCGCGCCTGATCTGCCCCCTCGCATCTTACATGGCTCGACGGCCCCCTTTGGCTGCAGCTACGGCCAACCTGCCCCGGTTGCTTCGCCGCTTCCCGCAAAGGTAGAATCGCCCGCTTGCTCCAACAAGACCCGCCAAGATCCGAATGAAGACCATCAGCACTCGCCCGCAGGATGCGGAAAGGGAGTGGTTTGTCGTGGACGCCGAGGGCAAGACGCTCGGCCGACTGTCGAGCCAAATCGCCCATCGACTGCGCGGCAAGCACAAGGCCGCCTACACGCCGCACGTGGACACGGGCGACTTCATCGTCGTGGTCAATGCCGAGAAGATTCGCGTCAGCGGCAAGAAGGAGACGGACAAGCTCTACTACCGCCACTCCGGCTATCCGGGCGGAATCAAGAGCACGACCGTACGCAAGCTGCGTGAGGAGCACCCCGAGCGCATCCTGGCGAACGCCGTCAAGGGCATGTTGCCGCGCAACCCGTTGGGGCGCGCCATGTTCCGCAAGCTGAAGGTGTATGCGGGGCCGGAGCATCCGCACACAGCGCAGCAGCCGCAAGCGCTCGAACTCACCTGACAGCGACCGTTAGCCGCTCACACAAGTTCATCCGCACGCCGCAAACGCGCCATCGAAGCGAGCTGGCGGGCAATCAGCACTGAGGCTCATCCCCCATGGCAGAAAGCAACACATTCGGCGTCCCCCGGACCGGGCGCGGCAACGCGCCGAGCAACTACGGCACCGGCCGGCGCAAGACTGCGGCGGCAAGGGTGTTCATCCGCCCCGGCAACGGCAGCATCCTCGTCAATCACCGCCCGGTGGACGAATACTTCGGCCGCGAGACCGCGCGCATGATCGTCCGCCAACCCCTCGACGTCACCCGCACCGGCGATCGCTTCAACATCGCCGTCACGGTGCGCGGCGGCGGCGGGGGCGGGCCGGCCCGCGGCCGCCGCCCCCGCGGCGCC
>VXPR01000583.1 GCA_009839405.1 Gammaproteobacteria bacterium | reverse complement strand
CTAGTCGAACTTCCTTCAACGCGCATGTCGGTTCCCCAAGGAAGGCAGCATGCCCTCCTTCAGAATCCATCCTGTCCGGCTCTGACCCGTTTTCCGGCTCCATCTAGAGCATGAATCATGCTCTCAGGTCGCCAACTTCTCTCGCAATGCGTGTCGTGTCTCCCACGAATGGCAAATTTCCTACGACACTCTGGCGAAAGTCCGGCTTTTTTATCTCTTGAACCTGGGCACCATGTGCTTGCGAGTCGCGCCAAGGAAAGGCCGCGTGGCGAGTCGCACAAACGTGCCGGGTGCCTGCCGAGGCAGCGGCGCAAACCCATGATTCCAAATGGAGACGCTCATGGAAAATCGAACCAAAGTCGCAGCAGTCGCTATCGCTCTGATGGCGTCCCCGGCGTTGGCACTGATGCCAGATACCGGAACCCACAGTAGCAGCGTGCAGGCCAAGTTCGACTATGTGCTTGGCCTCACTCCGGGGGATTTCCCAAGCATGTCTGACTACCTGACCGCCACTTTGCCCTGGCCGTCCGGCAGCGTGGCGCACACGATCGGGGCTCTCTGAAGCGGCTCGCCCGTCGCACATCCCGACACCTCGGGGGCCCCGTGCCTAGGTGTCGGGCACAACCATTTCGCCAACCCGCCTGGAAGCAAGCATGGACCGCAGACTCTGGATCAGGAACATTGCCGTCGCACTCGCGCTGTGGGTCGGCGGAGCAACGCTTGGGTTCGGCGTCGCTACCCAAGTCGCGCCGAAGACCGTCGATGCCTTGCCGAAGGCAGCGACCGCCGCAACCGCGAACGCATCCGGCCCCACGGGCCGAGAACTGTACTTCGGCATCCTCGGGAGAAATCTCGCCGTCTATGTCTGGCTTCTGTGCGGAGTCGTGTCGCTCGGCATCAGCACGGTTGCAGTCACGCTGTTCAACGGCATCCACCTTGGCCAGACAATCGCCTTGGCAGCCATGGCGGGCACCTCCGCAACCTCCGTGGCCTGGCTCATCCTCCCCCACGGCGTGCTCGAAGTGTCTGCCTTTCTGGTTGCTGCCGCACTCGGCTTGCTCGGCCCCCGACTCGCCCACGCATGGCTGTCAAACGACGGGCAGCTTAGAGCGAAGTGCCGTCAACTGGCCCGGCTTTGGCCCATCGCAACCCTCGGTGCCGCCACTCTGGTGGTCGCCGCTGGCGTTGAGACATACGTAACCGTGCCGCTCGCGGGGTGGCTAGGGGCGGGGCGATGAGCAAGTTCCCGCTCCCGCGGCTGCCCTACCTTTCGCCAGCGGTTTCAGCGAGCGCTCCATGGGCGCTGTGGCTGATCGGACTTGGCGTAATGACTGTGGCAACCACCGAAAGCCTTTTCCGGGACGCCCCCCCGGCCGTGGCCGCCATCGGCACCTTCGCAACTTACGTCACCGCTGCCACGGTGGCGCTGCTCTTGGTCGGCTTCATGTTCCTGTTCGCCCTCAGTTGCTCGGTCATGCTCTCGTGGCTCAAGGAGTCTGTGCGCGCCGCCTCGGTGGCCCGCGCCGTGTGCCTCGCGTTCTGGGCCATGACAGCCAATGCGTGGATCGGTGCGGTGCTCGTGCTTGTCGACCCGCCACCCAGCATCGACATAGATGCACTGCTGCTCCCATCGTCCGACGAGAGCGCCGAGGATATGCTCGGCCTGCCTTGGCTGAACGAACTGCGCAATGTCTGCAGCGTCATCTTCGCGGTGGCCTGCTTCGCCCTGCTCGCCCGCTCTGTCAGGCCACTGCACGCCCTCTTGGCCGTGCTGTTCGCTTCCGCCACGGTGGCCTTCGTCACCACCGCAATTGGCTGGGTCGGGGACACTGGTCTCTGACGCGTTTGCGCCGGCAAGCTCGCGGGCGTAGGCTCGAAGGCAATGCCACCACAGGCCCAAGGAGGAAAACTCGTGGACATTTCCATCAAGTTCTGCATGTCTTGAAACTACAAGCCCAAGGCGGTCAGTCTGGCTGCCAAGCTGCGCGAAGCCTTTGATGCGGAGCCCATGCTCATTGAAGGATCGGGCGGCATCTTCGACGTGCACGTGGACGGCAACCTCGTGTACTCGAAGCACGAGACCGGTGAGTTCCCCGACGAGGATGCGCTGCTCGCGGAGCTTCAGGCGGCGTAGCGGGGCTTGGCCGCGCGCTCTTGGCGCGGCCTTAGCACTTCCGCGTCACCCCCCAAATCGCGCCTCCAAACGCAAAAACACCCGCCGCCCACGCGGGTCGGCCGAACGCGGGTCGTAGCTGCCGGCGATGTTGACGAAGGGCGGGTCGGTGGCCGCCAGGTTCACAACGCCAAGCGTGATTGTCGTGCCAAGGCCCTCGGCGAACGACTCGCCAAGGTCGAATCGCACGTTGGCGTCCACCGTCGTGAAGGTGTCGATGTCCACGCCACGGTCGTCTTCGTAGCCGGCGATGTGGCGCAGCAGGAGGTTGGCGTGGAAGCGGGCTCGGGAGAACCCAAGCCCGGCGTTGGCCTTGAACACCTGATTCGGTGCCCCAACGTTGGCGCGGTTGAGTCGGCCAAGGCCGTTGATGCTGACGCCCGCGTTGGTGACGTCGTAGGCAAGCATCATCGTTGCCCGGAAGAAAGGACGCAGGCTGCCGATTGCCGAATCCAACCTCGCCTGCCCGAATAGATCGATGCCCCGGGTGTCGATGGCGTCGGCGTTGATGAAGGCGACGTTGACGATGGAAATGGTGCCGGCCGACGTGCGCTCTATGCGCGGGTCGTAGGAGTCGGCGTTCACGATCGCCTGGGCGTTCTCCTTGCGCAGGACGTCCTCGAACGAGTAGTCCCACAGGTCCAGGCCGAGTTCGCCATCGAAGGCATCCGGCTGCCACGTGACGCCAAGGTTGATCGCTCGCGAGACTTCGGGCTTCAAGTCCGGGTCGCCCACCGTGCGGCGTCCTGCGAACGTGGTGCTGCCGTCCACGTCGGTGATGTTGACGAAATTGGTTTGCACGCCGAGGGTCTGGAACGCCGAGGGCGCTCGAAAGGAGGTGCCTGCCGAGGCGCGCAGGGACACCGATGGGGAAGGCGTGAGCAGAACGGTGAGCTTTGGATCGAGCGTGGTGCCCACCTCGCCATAGTCCTCGAAGCGCAGCGCTCCGGTCACCTCAAGCCACGGCTGGAACGGGACCATCAGCTCGCCATAGGCCGCCACCACGTCCGTGTCGCCGTCGAAGTTCGGGTTGCCGATGAGGAAGGCAAAGCCGTCGTGCCTCGTCACGGTGTCATAGACGAAGCCGAGCGTGCGTTCGCGCTGCTGCAGGCCCACCGCATAGCCGGCCGCACCGCCTTTGAGGTTGCCGAAGAACCCAGTGACGTTGGCATCGAGGGTCCGCAGTGTCGAGGTGCCTTCGCCCAGGTAGTCGCCGACGATGAACTCGCGCAGGCGAGGATCGTTGTAGGTGGCATCGCCCGGGCGCGCCGAGAAGGCGGAACTGAAAGGGTTGAAGTACAGGCAGCCGTCTTCGCCGGGCCGCGCTGGCGTCCGCGCCGTGGGCGCCGTATCGCAGTCGCCGCCGCCGAAGCCCTGCAATGCGGCCTGGAAGTTGGCGGCCACGATGTCGCGGGGGTTGAGGACTGCATCGTTTGCCGAGCGGACGAGGGAGACGTCCCAGAAGGTTCGGTCAGACCAACTGCCTTGGGCACCGAAGGCGACGCGGACAGTGTCGTGGCGGTAGTAGTTGATCTCCGTCGGCTGGCCGACGCCATAGGGGCGGCCCTGGAAGAGCACGTCCTCCCCGAAAATGTTGGCGGGGTGGCTTGCGGGCACCAAGGGCGTGTTCAGCACCGGGAAGCTTGGCGACACCTCGCGGCTGATGTCGTTGCGGGCGAATCCCGTCTCCATCCACAGCGTGGTGGCGTCGCTCCAATCCCAGTCGGCGCGGGCGTAGCCCTGCATCCGATCCTCCACCGGCACTGCGGTGATCTGCGGGCCATAGTCGAAGCGACAGATCGTGCTGCCGGTGGCGAGTTGCTGCATCAGGCCGCCGCTTGCGGTGCAGCCGGGGTCCGCCACGGTTCGCCCCAGCGAGGGCACCTCGAAGCTGCCGGGGTTGCCGAAGCCGCTGGTGGCAGGCCGCAGCCAATCGACTTCGCCCAGCACCAGGCTGCTGCGATCCAGCCAACTCGCGGCGACGAGGAACGACCCGTCAGATCCCAGCCGCCCGCCCAGCCACGCATCGACATTGCGGTCGTCCTGGCTGCCGTTTCCCGTGCGCGAACGAACCTCCACGTCGAGCCCGGCGCCGTCCTCGCCTTGCCGGGTGATGATGTTCACGACTCCTGCCACCGCGTCGGTGCCGTAGATGGCCGAGGCGCCGTCTCTCAGCACCTCTACGCGGTCGATGGCTGCCACGGGGACCAGGGCTGCGAGATCGACGAAGCTCGCGCCGTCGTCGGTCTGCACCGCGGATGTCACTTGGCGCTTGCCGTTCAGCAACACCAGCGTCGAGGCGACGCCAAGCCCACGGAGATTGACGTTGGCCGTGCCCACAGTGAAGTTCTGAGTGAGGTTGTCGGAGTTGTTCTCGGCACCGTTGCTGGTGGTGAGGGTGCCCACGAGGTCGCGCAGGTCCCGCGCAGCAAGGTCACGCAGCGTTTCGGAGTCGTACGCCGCGATTGGGGACGGATGATCCGCCTGCCGAGCGATGCGGCTGCCCGTTCGTGCAACGACGACGATTTCCTCCGTGAAGCCAGGCTCCGCCGGTCCGGCGAGAGCGCCGGGCGAGAGAAGCACCAGTGCCGCAAGCAAGGCACCGGCCCATTCGCGATGGCGTCGTTCCACGTCGTGTTCTCCGCTTGAAGGGCCTTCGGGCGTGCATTCTGCCTTTCCTAGCGCGTCGAGTCTGTCGGTGCATTCAAGACGCATTCCTCCTAGGGCGCGGGCTTGTCCCGTCCCGGCGCGCCTGACGGGCGCGTTGGCAGTTCGCTCGCGCGAACTGCTGCGCTTCGATGCACTCCTCGTGTCGAACTCAAGACGGGCGGGGACAAGCCCCGTCCCTACGGGGCATTGGCGTGCTCTGGCGGCTAGCGAAGGCGGAATGCCTTTCCCTCCGAATGCCCGTTCATCGCAAGCCCGAATTGCCTGCTGGCGGGGGGGCACAAACGGGCGGGGGGGGGTGGGGGGGGGGGCGACGGAGAGGAGGGGTGGGGAGTGAGAGACCA
>VXPR01000311.1 GCA_009839405.1 Gammaproteobacteria bacterium | reverse complement strand
GTTCAGAGGTGGTGATTCTCGAAGCCCTGGAAGACTTCCTTCCCACTGCCGACTC
This sequence comes from Gammaproteobacteria bacterium, assembly GCA_009839405.1. GTDB lineage: Bacteria > Pseudomonadota > Gammaproteobacteria > Pseudomonadales > Azotimanducaceae > VXYL01. Next base: position 5,130 of record VXPR01000311.1, on the reverse strand, counting down.
CCGCATCGCCCGCGACGGTTTGCGCGAGTTGGGGCGGCAGGGGCTCGACATCCGTCTCGGCACCCGCGTCACCGGCGCCGAGGTGCAGGGCGAAGCGGTGTCGGTGGCCTATCAGGATGCCTCCGGTGGCGAACATTCGCTGGAAGTGGATCGACTCATCGTTGCCGTGGGCCGACGGCCGTACACCGAAGGGCTTCTGGCGCCCGACAGCGGCGTCAATCTCGACGAACGCGGCTTCCTCTTCGTCAACGACCTCTGCGTCACGGACGCGCCCAACGTCTATGCCGTGGGCGACGTGGTGCGCGGCCCGATGCTGGCGCACAAGGGAGCGGAAGAGGGAGTCATGGCGGCGGAGCGCATCGCCGGCCACAAGCCGGTGGTGAACTACGACACCGTTCCCTCCGTCATCTACACGCATCCCGAGATCGCCTGGGTGGGCAAGACCGAAGACGAGGTAAAGGCCGCCGGCGACGACTATCGAGTGGGCACCTTCCCGTTCGCGGCCAGCGGCCGGGCACTGGCGGCCAATGACGCCAAGGGGCTTGTCAAGCTGGTGGCGGATGCAGAGACGGACCGCATTCTCGGCGTTCACGTGCTCGGTCCGCAGGCCAGCGAGATCATCGCCCAGGCGGTCATCGCCATGGAATTCGATGCCAGCGCCGAGGACCTCGGCCTCACCATGTTCGCCCACCCCACCCTCTCGGAGGCATTGCACGAGGCCGCCTTGGGCGTCGGCGGACACGCCATCCACATGATCAACCGGAAACGCTAAACAACGATGAATCTGCACGAATACCAATCCAAGGATTTGTTCCGCGACTACGGGCTGCCGGTGTCTCGGGGCATTGCCGTGGACACCGCCGATGGAGCCGTCGCGGCGGCCGCCGAGCTTGGCGGCGACAAGTGGGTTTGCAAGGTGCAGGTTCATGCCGGGGGGCGCGGCAAGGCCGGAGGCGTTCGCCTGGCAAGCAATGTTGACGAAGTGCGCGCCTTTGCCGACGAGTGGGTCGGCGGCCGCCTCGTCACCGTGCAGACCGGTGCGGAAGGCCAACCCGTGAGCCGCATCTTCGTCGAGGAAGCGGCAGACATCGATCGCGAGCTCTATCTCGGCATGGTGGTGGACCGAGGCAGTCGCCGAGTGGTGACGATGGCCTCCACCGAAGGCGGTGTGGAGATCGAGCAGGTCGCTGCCGAAAACCCCGAGAAGATCCTGCGCGCCACCATCGACCCCACGGTAGGCGCGCAAGCTTGGCAGGGTCGGGCCATGGCGTTCGACCTCGGTCTCGGCGGGCGCCAGGTGAATCAGTTCGCCAATGTCTTCGTGCAGCTATCGCGCCTTTTCCACGAGTGCGACTGTTCGCTGGTGGAGGTGAACCCGCTGGTGGTCACCAAGGCGGGGGACGTGCATTGCCTAGACGCCAAGATCAACATCGACAACAACGCCCTCTTTCGGCAGAGCGACATCGCGGCGCTCAGGGATGCCTCCCAGGAGGACGAGCGCGAGGCGCAGGCCGACGAGTTCGGCCTCAACTACGTGGCTCTCGACGGCGGCATCGGCTGCATGGTGAACGGCGCGGGCCTGGCGATGGGCACGATGGACCTCGTCAAGCTGCACGGCGGCGCACCGGCCAACTTCCTCGACGTCGGCGGCGGCGCCACGGAGGAAGCCGTGGCGGAGGCGTTCAAGATCATCCTCTCGGACGACAACGTAAAGGCGGTGCTCATCAACATCTTCGGCGGCATCGTCTCCTGCAAGGTCATTGCCGAAGGCATTGTCGCGGCGGTGAAGCAGGTGGGCGTGGAAGTGCCGGTGGTGGTGCGCTTCGAGGGCAACAACTCCGCCGCCGGGCTCGCCGTGCTGGAGGAAAGCGGCCTTGCCATCGCCGCTGCCTCCTCGCTCGAGGACGCCGCCACCCGCGCGATCCGGGCAGCGGGAGGCAACGGATGAGCATTCTCGTGAACCGCGACACGCGGGTGATTTGCCAGGGCTTCACGGGTTCCCAAGGCACGCTGCACAGCGAACAGGCCATCGCCTACGGCACGCAGCTCGTCGGCGGCGTCACGCCCGGCAAGGGCGGAACGACGCATCTCGATCGACCTGTTTTCGACACCGTGGCCGAGGCCGTGGAACAGACCGGCGCCACGGCGACCGTCATTTACGTTCCCGCACGCTTCTGCAAGGACTCGATCTTGGAGGCGATGGATGCCGGCCTCGATCTCATCGTCTGCATCACCGAGGGCATCCCCACCCTCGACATGCTCGTCATCAAGGAACGCCTCGACGCCACCGGCGGCCGCCTGATCGGCCCCAACTGCCCGGGCGTCATCACCCCAGGGGAATGCAAGATCGGCATCATGCCGGGCGACATCCACCTTCCGGGGAAAGTGGGGGTGGTGTCTCGCTCCGGCACCCTGACGTACGAAGCAGTCAAGCAAACGACCGACAAGGGCTACGGCCAGTCAAGCTGCGTCGGCATCGGCGGCGACCCCATCCCCGGCACCCACTTCAACGACATCCTGGGCCTCTTCCAGGACGACCCGGCCACCGAAGCCATCGTCATGGTCGGCGAAATCGGCGGCACGGCTGAAGAGGAGGCCGCCGAGTTCATCGCCTCCAACGTCACCAAGCCAGTCGTCGGCTACATCGCCGGCGTCACCGCTCCCCCAGGCAAGCGCATGGGCCATGCCGGTGCCATCATCGCCGGCGGCAAGGGCACCGCAGACGAGAAGTTCGCCGCTTTGGAGTCCGCCGGCGTGAAGACGGTAAAGAGCCTCGCCGAAATCGGCGACGCCTTGGCGGAAGCCACTGGCTGGGGCTGAACCATTTAGGTCGAGGGTCACGCCGCCCGATCGCTCGATCGCCGGCTCGACGGTCATGGCCGTGTGGCTCCACGTCCTCGCAAGCCTGGCGAGGACCTGGGCGATCTGCGTGTACGAGCGCCGTGCATGATCTACTTGTGGCCGCACCGCAGAATGTACTTGCTAGCCACACCATGCCCTTCAGGCGCACATGGTTCCTGATGAACATCATGCTGGCGTCCGGCGGCTATCCCTAGACTACCATACGCGTCGACGAGCGAGACGAGTACATGTCCGCGTTGGAGGCAGCAAGCGTGGAACAGCATATCGTCCCCCTCGCCGCATTCATCGCACGCTGCGTCGCGTTGACTCACGCGGCGTAGGAGGATTTGCGGGCGGGCCACCCCGAAGGGCTGGTGGCTGCTGTGTTAGGCTTCAATCAAGTCGTCCACATCGGTAGCTTTTTCGATGAGCAAGAGCAAAGGCAAAGTGATTCGAATCAATGACTTCGGTCTGTGCGAGGTGGATGCTGGCGGCAAGCGCATCGCCTTCACGCTCGACAAGCTGCCGCACTACGCCGGGCAGCCGCTTCGTTCCCTTGGTCTCCGCGTTGGTGCGGAGGTCGCCATAGAGAGCGACGAAAGGGGCCGCGTGGCGTCCGCACATCTTGTCCATGCCGACGCAACGGGTTCTTGATCCAAGACACACCGAATCGGCCCTCGAATCGGATCAATCCCAGCCATCCCTGCTCCCGTCTAAGGTTCGGGAGTTTGGCTTCATTCCGGATTTCGATGACTGGCTTCCCGGCGATCTGGTGCTCGTCTCCAGGTTGCGCCGCAACCTGATCGAGCGTCAGGTCGTCAAGACACAGGCACGGCTAGGACACGCGCGAGTCGACGCCCAATGGCACCATGCGGCGGTGTATGTGGGCGATCGCTACCTTTGCGAGGCTAGGCCCGGGGGCGTGCGCTATCGCCCGGTTGTTGAGAGCGTTGATCGGAACACACTGCTGCGCATCCGCAGGAACATTGACCTGACGGATTCCGAACGGTTTCGTGTGGCGATCCGTACTCTCATGCGCCTGTCGCAAGCCTATTCCTATGCATCTGTCGTCGGAGCGTTCTTTCGTCCTCTGAGTCCGAAGCGCTTTGTGCTCTCACTTAGTGCGCACAAGCGCGCCCTCATTTGTTCTCAACTGTTTCACGACGCGTATGCGGAAGTCACGGCCTCGATCCTCGTCGATCGACTCGATAGAGCCGTCGTGCCCGCGGAACTGAGCGCCACCACACGGCTGGACGATGTGGAAGTCCATTGGAAGCATCTTGGCTGATGGTTGGGCTAGGGTTCGGGGCATTGCGTCCTATACTTCGCGGCCATGCTAATTGTTGACGATGGCCGGCCGGCGACGGCGGTGGAGGTGGTGGCTGCCGGAGACCTCGCCGAGTGGCGTGACCGGGCTTCTGCGGTGGAGCAGGCGTGGCTGGACCGGTTCGGCTTTGCCGCCAGCGCCAATGCGTTTGTTTTCCTTCCGGGCGACGATGGTGCGCCGGATCGGGTTCTTGCTGGATTGGGCGAGCGGGAGAGCATCGCTAGCCTCGGCCATCTCGCGATGCGGTTGCCGGTGGGCGATTACCGCCTCGAAGGCGCGGGGGAGCACGCCACGCTGGCGCTCGGCTGGGGTCTCGGTGGCTATCAGTTCACGGAGTACCGGAAGCCCGCGCGGGCGCCGGCGACGCTGCTGATTCCGCAGGACGACGCTGCCGTGCTCGACGAGCTAGAGGCGGTGAACCTCTGTCGCGACCTCGTCAACACACCCACTTCGGACATGCTGCCGCATCACATGGAGGATGCGGCTCGTCGCCTCGCAGAGCGGCACGAGGCGCACATCGACGTGACGGTGGGCGACGAGTTGCTGCGGCGAGGCTTCAACACCATCCATACGGTGGGCCGCGCCAGCGCCTCGCCACCCCGACTCATCGACATTCGTTGGGGCGATGCCGAGCACCCGAAGGTGACGCTGGTTGGGAAAGGGGTCTGCTTCGACAGCGGCGGCCTCGACATCAAGAGTGCATCGGGGATGCGCCTGATGAAAAAGGACATGGGTGGTGCCGCGCACGTGCTCGGGCTTGCCCATCTCATCATGCAGAGGCGACTGCCGGTGGCGCTTCGGGTGCTGGTGCCGGCGGTGGAGAATGCCATCGCCGGCAACGCGTTTCGGCCTGGGGACGTGATCCGCACCTATGCCGGCACCACGGTCGAGATCGACAACACGGATGCGGAAGGGCGACTGATCCTCTGCGACGCGCTGACCCTTGCGGCGGAGGACGATCC
>VXPR01000543.1 GCA_009839405.1 Gammaproteobacteria bacterium | reverse complement strand
CCGACGCCCTTTGGGGCTGGAAGCGGCGCACCGAACCAGCCGTGGACATCGTGAAGCGGAGGGGGCGAGGCTTCCCCGCCTTGCACACATCGGCGTCGGTCCAATGCACCGACGCCACCGTCGGCCCAGTCAGTGCATTTCCAAACCGCCGGCCACAGCCAGCGCGATGCCCGATACGTTCCGGGCGGAGGCCAGATAAACAGCGGCCTGCCCCATGTCTGCCGCGGTCTGCGGGCGGCCCAGGGGGATTAGCTCTGCCATGCGCGTCTCGAAGGCTTCCTCGCCCTGATTCGCCATCAGATGGTCGTGCCACATCGCGGTGCCGACGATGCCGGGGCAGAGTGCGTTCACGCGAATGCCGTCGGGAGCGAACTCCTGCGCCAGCGACTGCGTAAAGCCCACTACGGCGAACTTCGACGCACAGTAGGCAGACATGTTGCGGGAGCCGCGCTTGCCGGCCACGGACGCGGTGTTGACGACCGCCGCATCATTCGACTCCCGCAATGCCGGCAGCGCAGCCTGGGTCATCAGGTAGATGCCCTTGACGTTCACGTCGAAGATGCGGTCCCAGCTTTCCACCGGGAAGCTCTCGACCGGCCCGCTGTCCACGACGCCAGCGTTGTTCACCAGCACATCGATGCCGCCAAAGCGCTCGCGAGTGAACGCCACCGCGGCTGAGCACGCCTCGGCATCCGTGACGTCGAGAGGCACGGCGTCCACCTCGCCGAGCGGACTCAGGTCCGCGACGGCTTCCGCCATCTGCGCGCTGCTGCCAAGCGCGTAGTTCCAGTCTTCGCCGCCGCCGAGATCCGCAATCACGACGCGCTCGCCGGCCTCGAGGAAGGCCTGCGCGATTCCCTTGCCGATCCCCCGGGCGCCGCCGGTTACCAAGACAGTCCTGCCGCTCACCATGCTCCCCTCCAAGTCGCGAAGGCCCCATGGTAAGCCACGGCACCGACCGCGGCGCAGATGTGGGGCGACCATCGCCGGCCGACGCTGGATCCCAGGTCAACAGCCCTACACGCCGAAGCTCACCGTCTTTACCAGAGCGAAAACCGACATGCCGGGTGCAAGGCCGAGTTCCTCCACCGCAGCCAAGGTGAGCCGAGAGCGGATGCGCACGGAGTGCAATTGCACCAGCGCTTCGACGAAGCCGGGCGCGTCACCTGGAGTCAACTCCAGCAACGTCCCCGGCAGCACGTTGCGGATGCTGATGCCTTCCGGACGGCAGGTCGCCAGCGCCACGTCACGGGCGCGAATGCGCAGCCGCACTTCGGCACCGCCGGCGCCTGTGATTTCCGGCACGGCGATCTCGTCGCCGCCGACGTCCACCCACGTCAGGTGCAGCCTCGGATCGCGACGCAGCACCCGGCCGGCGAGCAACACCCCGGCCTCGAAGCGACCCATTGCCGGCTGCAGGTCGAGCCGCTCCAGCATTTGCGGTGTCGGGCCGTGCGCCTGCACTCGTCCTGCGCTCAAAAGCAACATGCGGTCCGCGAATCGGGCCACCTCGTCGATGTCGTGGCTCACGTAAAGCGTGGGAATGCCAAAGCGCGAGAGAGCCCCTTCCAGATAGGGCAGTATGTCGGCCTTGCGCTCCCGCTCCAGCGCCGCCAGCGGTTCGTCCAGCAGCAGGATGCGAGGTCGCGTGAGCAATGTGCGCCCGAGGGCCACACGCTGCCGCTCGCCACCGGAGAGCGACCCGGTGCGGCGGCGCAAGAGCGGCTCCAAATCCAACGCCGTCACCACATCGGCGCGGTCGAATCCCCCACCGTCCGCGCGCGCGCGCCGGGCCGCGAAGGCTAGATTGCCGGCAACGTCGAGGTGCGGGAACAGTCGCGTGTCCTGGAACATGAAGCCAGCGGCGCGACGGTGTGGCGGCACATCCGTGTGCGTGGCCGAGTCGAACCAGGTGTCGGTACCGGCCACCACGCGGCCCTGGTCGGGGCGTTCGAAGCCAGCCACAGCCCGAAGGAGTGTCGTTTTGCCGCTGCCGCTCGCACCGAACACCGCTGTCACTCCCTCGAGGGGCACTTCCACCCTCACGACGAGGCCGAAGTCGGCCCGTTGCAGCCGGAAGTCCATCGCCAACGCGGCAAAGTCCGACAGGCTGCTTGCGGGCCGACATGGATCAACCGACATGCGGCGGAAACCTCCGATTCAGCGCATACACCAGCACCAGCACCAGGAAGGAGAACAACACCAGTCCGGCCGAGAGCGCGTGCGCCTCCGCATAGCGCAGCGTTTCCACATGCTCGTAGATGGCAATCGACACCACCCTCGTCTCGCCGGGGATGTTTCCGCCCACCATCAGCACCACGCCGAATTCGCCGATTGTGTGGGTGAACGTGAGCACGATGGCGGTGAGGAATCCTCGCGCGGATAGCGGCACCGCAACATGGACAAAGGCCGCGAGCGGGGATGCCCGCAGGCTGGCAGCGGCCTCGAACGGCCCATCGCCGAGCGCTTCGAAAGCCGACGCGAGCGGCTGCACCATGAAGGGCAGCGAGTAAATCAGCGATGCCACGACGAGGCCCGAGAACGAGAACGTCAACGCTTCGCCCGTGAGTTCGAGCCAAAAGCCGCCGACCGGAGACAGGGGCCCGAGCGCCACCAGCAGATAGAAGCCGAGCACGGTGGGCGGCAGCACCAAGGGCAGCGCGGTCACTGCCTCCACCACGGGCTTGGCCCGCGACTTGGTGCGCGCCAGCCAATAGGCAACCGGTGTGCCGAGCAGCAGCAATCCCACGGTGGTGACCGTGGCGAGAAGCAGCGTGAGCCAGACGGGGCCGTGGTCCATCAGCGCGACGCCACACCGTAGCCTAGGCTCGCGATGACGGCACGGGCGTCGGTGCGCAGAAATGCAACGAATGCCGCCGCGGTGGCGTTGTCCCTTGAGCGCGCCAGCATGACGGCATCCTGGCGGATGGGCTCGTGCAGGGATTCGGGCACGAGCCACAGGCTGCCGTGGCCGGCGCGCTGCGCCTGCGCGGCGGCGACCAATCCCAAGTCGGCATTGCCGGTGGCCGCCAGCGCGAATGCCTGGCCAACGCTCTCCGCCGTGACGAGACGCTCTTGCGCCCGTGCCAACGAGACGAGCCGAGAAAGCACCTCGCGCGCCGCCTGACCATAGGGCGCGAGCTCTGGGTTTGCGATCGCAAGCTTGCGGTAGTCACCGCGACGCAACGTGTCGGCATGGAGTTCCACCCCTTCGCGCGCGCTCCACAGCGCGAGGCGTCCAACCGCATAGGTGAAGCGGGACCCGGCAAGCGCGAGCCCCTCGTCTTCAAGTAGCGCCGGTCGCCGCTGGTCTGCTGCAAGAAACACGTCGAAGGGCGCCCCGTTGCGGATCTGTGCATAGAGCTTGCCGGTGGAACCCGCAACGAGTGCAACGTCAGCGGCATGCACCTCGGCGAAGTCGTCCACAATGCGTTCCGCCGGCCGCACGAAATTCGCCGCCACCGCCACCAACACATCGGCCCCCTGCGCCCCCGCAGACAGCAAAACAGCCAATGCCGCCAACACGCCGCCCGTGGCCACGGCAGCCAAGCGGCGACGGCGGGTTACCAACAGGGTGCCGGATTTCACGCACGGCATTCTACGCACCCGCAAGGGCGACATGCCGCCCCCTTCCGCTGGATGGGCGGATTCGGCAATACTACGGGGTTTACCAACGTTCCCAGCAAGGAGCGCATGTACCAATACAGCAACTTCGACCAGCGGTTCATCGACGAGCGGGTGGAGCAGTTTCGCTCGCAGACGGAACGCTATCTCGCCGGCGAACTGACCGACGATCAGTTCCAACAACTGCGGCTGCGCAACGGCCTGTACATCCAGCGCCTCGCGCCCATGCTGCGGATCGCCGTGCCATACGGCATCCTGAGCGCCACGCAACTGAGGGCGCTCGCGCGCATCTGCCGCGACTACGACAAGGGCTACGGCCACCTTTCCACACGCCAGAACGTGCAGATCAACTGGCCCGAACTCATCGACGTACCGGACATCCTGGCCGATCTCGCCAAGGTGCAGATGCACGCCATCCAGACCAGCGGAAGCTGCATCCGCAACATCACCACCGACCAGTTCGCCGGTGTCGCCGACGACGAACTGATCGATCCGCGCCCGTGGTGCGAGGTGATGCGGCAGTGGTCCACCTTCCATCCCGAATTCGACTGGCTGCCGCGCAAGTTCAAGATCGCCGTCAACGGCGCCGAGTCGGACCGTGCGGCAACCCATGTGCACGACATCGGCATTCACATCCGCCCCGGCCCGAGCGGCGAGCCGCTGTTCGACTTTCTCGTCGGCGGCGGCCTTGGTCGCACCCCGGCCATCGGCGCCCGCATCCGCGACGGCCTGCCCGAACGCCATCTGCTGACCTATCTCGAAGCCATCCTCCGCGTGTACAACCGCTACGGGCGGCGCGACAACAAATACAAGGCGCGCATCAAGATTCTCGTGCGCGCCATGACGCCGGAGGGCTTTCGCGAGAAGGTGGACGCGGAGTGGGAGCGGATCAAGGAAAGCCCGAGCACCTTGCCGGAAGCGGAGCTGGACCGCATCAAGGCCTGCTTCGAACCGCATCCCTATGCCAGCCTCGAAGACGAATCGGACCTCCTCGCCGCCGCGCGGCTCGCCGATCCGGCGTTCAACAACTGGCTGCGCAACAACGTGGCGCCGCACAAGTGCCCCGGCTATGCCATCGTCACCCTTTCCACCAAGCCAACCGGGGTGCCACCCGGCGATGTCACCGACCTCCAGATGGAAGCGGTGGCCGACTGGAGCGAGCGCTTCGGCTTCGGCGAGGTGCGCATCTCGCACGAGCAGAACTTCATCCTGCCGGACGTGCCGCAGCGCGATCTTAAAACGCTGTTCCGTCTCGCCGACGAGCAGGGGTTGGCGCAGGCAAACGTGGGTCTTCTCACCAACGTCATCTGCTGCCCGGGCGGCGACTACTGCTCCCTCGCCAACGCCAAGTCGATCCCGGTGGCGGAAGCCATCCAAAGCCGCTTCGACGACTACGACTACCTGCACGACCTGGGACCGCTGGACCTCAACATCTCCGGCTGCATGAACGCCTGCGGCCACCACCATGTGGGGCACATCGGCATCCTCGGCGTCGACAAGCGGGGCGCGGAGTTCTATCAGGTCTCGCTTGGCGGCAACCAGGCCCTCGACGCATCGCTTGGCAAGATCGTCGGGCCGTCGTT
>VXPR01000138.1:3634-5209 GCA_009839405.1 Gammaproteobacteria bacterium | reverse complement strand
GCAAGGTCATAGGTAGGTGGGGGCTGGGGCCAGACGCCGAGCGCCAGCGAGGGGTTTGGCGGCGCTGGCGGGCGCGCTTGCAGCTACTGCGCAACTGCTTCGCCGTCCGTCGCACTCGCTTAGCTCCGTATCGCTCAGCCCTGCTCGGCGCGGTCTCGCCAGCCGCCACGCATCTCGCTTCGCGTCACCTTGCCGTCCTCGTCCGCGTCGAGTGCTTCCAGCCTCTGGACCTCGCCGCCAAGCTCGGCTGGAACGAGCAGACCGTCAGCGTCTTTGTCTAGCCGTTCGAACATGCGCTGCATGGCGACCTGCCGCCGCGCTTCGCCGAGGCCGTCGTATTCCTCCTTCGAGAGGGCGCCGTCACCATCGCCGTCGGCGCGCTCGAACACGCCCTCTTGCATCGACTCCATGCGTTCACGCATCGCGCCGCGGCGCTCTCGCATCCCTTGGCGGCGGTCGCGCGAGGCCTTGCGACCCTCCCTACCGGCGGCGGGGTCCACCCCGGCACCACGACGACCTGATGCAATGCGGCCCAAGCGCCCGCGCTCCGGGCCGGCGATGAGGAACTCGTCGACCGAGACGCTGCCGTCTTCGTTGGTGTCGACGGCGGCAAAGCGCTCGGCGGCACGTTCCTTCGCCGCGGCGATGTCGATGGGGAAGCGCTCGGCGCGATTCTGCGCCTCGGCGGTAACGGCCGCCGCCGTGATGGTGACCGCCACCGTGGCGGCAACCATGAGGTAGCGCCGGTTGCGTTCGGTTCGGGGAAGTGTCGTTGCCATCGATCCATCTCTCCAAGAGCGTGCAATAGCAAGTCATACGCGGCCTTGGTGGAAACCCGTCGCATCGCCGAAGAGGCCCCGCTCGGTGATGTAGCCAGTCACCAGTTCTGTCGGCGTGACGTCGAAGGCCGGATTGCGGACACGCACCTCGGCAGGGGTGGGGATCGACGCCGTCAACTCCTCCCCGCCGCGTTCCTCGATGGCGACATCCGCCCCGGTGGGCGTGGCGGAGTCGAACGTGGAGGCTGGGCAGGCCACGTAGAAGGGAACGTCGTGCCAATGGGCGGCGATGGCGAGCGCGCGGGTGCCGATCTTGTTCACCACGTCGCCGTTGGCCGTGACCCGATCGGTGCCGACGATGACGAGGTCCACCTGGTCCAGGCCCATCAGGTGTGCCGCCGCGCCGTCGCAGATGAGCGTGCAGTCGATGCCGGCGGCACCGAGTTCCCATGCCGTGAGACGCGCGCCTTGCAGCACCGGCCGGGTTTCGTCCACAAAGACGTGGAACGGCACGCCTAGCTCGTGCGCCAGATACATCGGTGCCGTGGCGGTGCCGAGCTCGGACACGGCCAGCGCTCCGGCGTTGCAGTGGGTAAGGAGGTTGGCACCGGGCGCGATCAGGTGGCCGCCGTGACGGCCGATGGCGCGGCACATGGCGGCGTCCTCGGCGTGGATGGTTCGGGCTTCCTCCACAAGGTGGCCCCCCAAGTGGGGGCCACAGATGCTTAGCACCACCGCCCCCCCCAGCTGTGGCCCCCGGGGGGCTCGCCCCGCCGCGGGGTATGGGGTGGGGAAG
>VXPR01000138.1:0-3624 GCA_009839405.1 Gammaproteobacteria bacterium | reverse complement strand
GCCCCCCCCCCCCCGGCCGCCGCCTTTGGCGGCCACCTTGAGCATTCGACGCACGGCCCAGGCGAGATTGACCGCCGTCGGACGGGCCGCGAGCAGGGTCTTGGCTGCGGAGTCGAGGGCCTCGCCCCCACGCCAAGCCAGTGCCATGCCGTATGCGGCGGCAATGCCGATGGCGGGCGCGCCGCGCACGACCAGGTCGCGGATGGCGACGGCCACCTCGCCTGCATCGTGCAGCTCAACCTCGGAGACCACATCGGGCAGGGCGCGCTGGTCGAGCAGCCACAGGCGTCCATCGTGCCAGCGAACGGACTTCGGCACAGGCATCCTGGTCTCTCCTCGTGGCCCTGGAGGGAACGCATTCTGCCTTCCCTCGCACCGTCAGGCGCGCTGACCGTGTTGCCAAAAGCGCCTATCGGCGCCTGGGGAAGGCAGAACGCCTTCCCTCCAAGGGCCCTCCGCGAGGCCTGCAAGGGATCAAGGCGGCGCGAGTTGGCGTAGGCGGCGTTCTAGGGCGAATACATGGGGGTCATCGGCATTGAGGGCGGTTAGGGCTTGCGCGAGTTCCAGGACGTATTCGACATTGCTGCCGCTGGGGCCGGACGAGGCGAGGATGTGGCGGGCCATCTGCTCGAGATTGGCGGGACCCAAGAACGCTTCGTTGCCGGCCTCGGCGATGTAGGTGACGCCCTCTACGGTAGCCACGCCGTCGTCCGCTTCGATTTCGATGGGCAGGCGGACACGGGTGTAGCCGTTCTTCTCGCGGTGGTCGAGCGGCGCGAAGGTGGCGGCGTCGATGCGGTAGGCCATGCCGACGCACAGCGCACCGGCCTCGGGCGTCAGCGTCACCACGCGTCCCGGTGCCGCCGGCGTGCCGCGGTGGTCCTGCGAACCTTGCCAGAATCGACGCGAGAACCCGCGCACCGCGGCCCTCACACGCTCCCGATACGGGAAATCCACGCGCCATATAAGCGAGCCGTAGCCGAACAGCCAAACACTTTCGTTGCCGGCTTCCCGCCCGTGCTCCATCGCCTCCCCTTCCATGCGGCAGCTCTTGCGGCGCCTGCCCCCAAAGGCGACGCGCTGTTTTAGTATCTCTTGTCAGCGAAGCAATGGATCGGCGGCCATTGGTCGTCGCTTGGAGGCGAGCGGGATGAAAACGGTACACGAGGTGCTGCTGCACAAGGGCCGCGGCGAAATCTACTCGATTGCGCCGATTCGCAGCGTATACGAGGCCATCGAGATGATGTCGGACCGCCATGTCGGCGCGCTTCCGGTGATGATCGACGACAAACTCGTCGGGGTCGTCTCCGAGCGCGACTACGCCCGCAAGGTCATCCTGCGCGACAAGTCGTCGAAGCAGACCAGAGTGTCGGAAATCATGACGCAGAACGTCGTCACCGTGACCTCCCATGACCGCCTTGCCGATTGCGTCGATCTCATGCTCAAGCACCACATCCGCCACTTGGTGGTGGTGGACGAAGGCAGTGTTGCGGGCATGCTGTCGCTGCGCGACCTCTACACCGAGATCATCGACGAGCAAGCCGAGACCATCGACCAACTCGAACACTACGTTCGGGGCGAGCAGTAGGTAGGCGGCCCGCAAACGCAACACCGAGCATACGCGGCAAACGGCGCGTACGGTCGCACCCTCCCCATCGGGGACACGACTGTCGAGTCGAGCGCATGGGCTGCCCTCCGTAGGGGCGACCCTTGTGGTCGCCCGCCTCATCAAACGAGATCAAACGTCGCGTGCAAGCTCGAACAGCGCGTCGTCCGTCGTTTGGTAAACCATGCCGGAGAGCCAGTCCGTCACGCCGATGGTGTCTAGCTGATCGCGCACGGGCCCTTTCACCTCGCTCAGGTGCAGGCGCACATTGAAACGACGCAGGCGGAAGTTCAGTCGCTGGAGCATTTCGAGGCCCGAGGTGTCGATGAAGTTCACGGCGCTGCACACCAGCACCATGTGCTCCAGCCTCGGCTGGCGCTCGACGATGCGGCTGAGGCGGCTCTCGATCTTGTTGGCGTTGGCGAAGTAGAAGCTCTCGTCCACGCGCAGCACCTTCACGTGCCGCCAGGTCTGCACGTCGTAGCGATCGACGTTGCGGAAGTGGGGCGTGTCGCCCAGGCGCCCGAGTTCGGCGATGTGGGGCTGGCTGGAGCGTCGGACGAACAGCATCACGGCGATGACAACGCCGAGCAGGAGCCCCGCCTCCACTCCGGCGAGCAGCACACCGACGAAGGTGATCAAGTGGGTGAACACGTCCGCCCGATAGAACTTCCAGTGGCCGCGGATGGCTTGGAACTCGAACAGCCCAAACACCGAGACGATGACGATGGCGGCCAGCGCCGCGTGGGGCAGATGGCGAAAGAGCGGCGTCAGCCAAGCAACCGTGACCGCCACCACCACCGCGCACACCAACGTACTCACCGGGGTCCTCGCACCAGCGGCGAAGTTGACGCCCGACCGCGAAAAGCTCCCCGCCACCGGATAGGCACCCGTGAGCGCAGCCCCGACGTTCGCTGCCCCGAGGGCAATCAGCTCCTGATTGCTGTTGATGCGGCGCTGCCGCCGGGACGCCAGCGTCTTGCCCACCGAATAGCTCTCCACATACGCGACCAGGGCGATGAGCGCGGCGTTGGGCGCAAGGTCCCACCACATTGCGAGTTCCAGCGGCGGTAGCGCCAGCGTTGGCAAACCTGCTGGCACATGTCCCACTGTCGCCACGTCGATTCCGAAGACCGCAATGCAGAGGGTTGCAAGCAGCACCACCACCATCGGGCCGGCGCGGCGGATGGGACTGTCGCCAACCCAAGAACCCACGAAGCGCCCATAGTGGCGAACGATCCAGATCACCACCAGGCTCGCAAAGCCGATCCCCACCGCCTTGAGGTCCGCCTCCGGCAAGGCCTCCCAAAGCCGGGTCGCCTGCTCCACGGCACTGCCGCCTCCCGCCGGCACGACGCCGGTGAAGGCGGCGAGCTGGCTGACGACGATCACCACGGCCGCCGCATTGATGAAGCCGCTGATCACCGGATGGCTCAGCAGGTTGACGATGCCCCCCATCTGAAATGCCCGCAGCAGCCACAGCAGGATGCCCACCTCAAGGCAGAGGATCGTGGCAATCGCCGCATAGCGGTCCGAGTAGGCAGGCGCGTGTTCGCCGAGCGCCGCCGCCACCATCAATGCCGCCACCGCCACCGGGCCCACTACCAACTGGCGGGAGGAGCCGAACACCGCGTATAGCACCATCGGCAGCAGGCAGGCATAAAGGCCGGCCTGGGCCGGCAACCCGGCGAGGAAGGCATAGGCGATGGCCTGCGGCACCGTCACCACCCCTAGCACGCACCCAGCGATGAGATCGTGCGGCAGGTCGTCGCGACGGTACTCCCGCACCACGTCGATGAGCGGCACGTAACGGGGCCAGCGGCCGACCCTCTTGCGCGCCACCTTGGCATGGGCCAACGCCCAGCGCTGGCTGCGTTCCAAGCGAGACTGACGATCGCGGGCTATCAAGGGCGGGGCCTTTGTCGAACGGCTCGAACCTTGCGCGCCACCATAACAAGGACGGCGGTCGCCAACGCATCCGTATGCGGATGGCGAGGGGCTTGTTCTGTTGGGGGACT
>VXPR01000285.1 GCA_009839405.1 Gammaproteobacteria bacterium | reverse complement strand
CTCCCCGCGGCGCGCCCCGGCCGGGGGGGGGGCGGGGGGGGCGCGCTGCCACCCCCCCCCCCCCCCCCAAGGGTCCCCAGCGTGGTGAGAGCGTGCAGTTCACGCAAGCTACGGCTTGATCCTTCACCGCTTTTCTGTCACGTTACGCGCCCCTTGCGGGGAGCCGTTGCGACTTGCGTTCCGGCGGATTTGGGAGAGAAGGGCGGTTCGTGCCGGGACAAAGAAGCAGGGCGAGCGGTAACTAAAGGGTGGGTAAGCCGACCGGGTTCAAGGAGTTTGCGCGCGAGGCGGCACCGTACCGCAACGCCGTCACGCGTGTTGACGACTTCGAGGAAATCTACACCGAGCACGATGTGGCGCGCTTGACGACACAGGCGTCCCGCTGCATGGACTGCGGCGTGCCGTTCTGCCAGTCGCCAGACCTTCCAGGCGGCCCCGCGCAGCGCGCCGGGTGCCCCATCCACAACCTGATCCCGGAGTGGAACGACCTCGTCTATCGCGACCAGTGGCGCGACGCCTTGGATCGCCTCCACAGCACCAACAACTTCCCGGAGTTCACCGGCCGCGTCTGTCCAGCGCCATGCGAAGGCTCGTGCGTGCTCGGCATCACCGACCCGCCGGTGACCATCAAGAACATCGAGATGGCCATCATCGACCGGGGCTTCGCCGAGGGTTGGGTGGAAGCGAAGCCGCCGCAGACGAGAACCGGCAAGAGCGTCGCCGTGGTTGGCTCCGGGCCGGCGGGGCTTGCCGCCGCCGCGCAACTGAACAAGGCCGGGCACCGCGTCACGGTTTACGAACGCGCCGACCGCATCGGCGGCCTCTTGATGTATGGCATCCCCAACATGAAGCTGAACAAGCCCAACGTCGTTGAACGGCGGGTTGGGTTGCTGCGCGAGGAGGGCATCGAGTTCGTCACCGGCGCCGATGTTGGCGACGGCTCGAACGGTTCGGTGTCCGTGCAGGAACTCGCCAGCGAAAACGACGCCTTGCTGCTCGCCACCGGCGCGACGACGCCGAGAGACCTGCCCATTCCCGGCCGCGAGCTCGAAGGCGTGCACTTCGCGATGGAGTTCCTCACCAAGAACACCCGCAGCCTGCTCGACTCGAACCTCGCCGACGGCAACTACATCAGCGCCAAGGACAAGAACGTGATCGTCATCGGCGGCGGCGACACCGGCACCGACTGCATCGGCACTTCCATGCGCCACGGCTGCCGCACCCTTACCAATTTCGAGCTTTTCCCCATGCCGCCGCAGGAACGCTCGGCAGGCAACCCGTGGCCCACTTGGCCCGCCATCTTCCGCGTGGACTATGGCCACGAGGAGGCGGCGGCCAAGTTCAACCGAGACCCTCGCGTGTATTCCATCTCCACCACCGAGTTCGTCGGCGAAAACGGCCGGCTCACGGGGCTCAATACGGTGGATGTGCAGATGGTGGACGGTCGCTTCGAGAACGTGGAAGGATCCGAGCGCTTTTGGGACGCGGACCTCGTGTTCCTCTCGATGGGCTTCCTCGGCCCCGAGCACTACGTCAGCGAACCCCTCGGCGTCGATCTCGACGCGCGTTCCAATTACAAGGCCGACAAGGGCGCCTACCGCACCTCCGTCGCCAACGTCTTCGCCGCCGGCGACTGCCGCAGCGGTCAATCCTTGGTAGTTCGAGCCATCAACGAAGGCCGCGAGGCCGCCGAAGAGATAGACCGCTTCCTGACGAGCCGCTGATCGAGCGATTCGGCGCAGCCACCCCTTTCCGTCACGCCCTAGAAAAGCACCTTCGCTTCCCAGAGCGGACGCCACGAAGAGCGGTCCGCCCAAGCGTAGAATGCGGACAACATTCCTCACCCCGAGCAGCACCATGGCCGAAGCCGTCCAGTTGACACCCGTGTCCGCACAAGCCGCGCCCCACCCCTTGGACCCACTCACTCCCGACGAGGTCGAACGAGCCGCGGCCCTGGTCAAGCCCAAGCTCGGCGACCAGGCGGCCTTCTGTTCCGTTGCCCTCGTCGAGCCGCCCAAGGACGCCCTCAAGGCATTCGCCACAGGGGACGAACTGCCCCGCCGCCTCCGCTTCATGGGCTTCGACTACCCGGAAGGCGAACCCGACGGCGGCTTCGATGCCGTCGTCGATCTTTCTGCCGGCACCGCCGACTTCTCCCGCATCGCCAAGGGCCAGGCGCCCATCGGCTTCGCCGATGTGGTGCGCGCCGTGCGCATCACGAAGGAAGACGCCGGCTGGCAAGCCGCCATGCGCGAACGGGGCGTAACCGACTTCGAGCATGTGCAGATCGATCCGTGGCCGGCCGGCGGCTATCAGCATCCGAGCATCCCGGCCGGCCATCGCGCCCATCGCGCCATCAGCTTCGTGCGCGAGAACAAGACCGACAACGGCTATGCCCGCCCGGTGCAGGGCCTTATCGCTCATGTGGACCTCACCGCCGGCCGCGTCGCCCACCTCGAAGACCACGGCGCGATGCCCTTGCCACCGGAACATGGTCGCTACGACGCCGCAAGCCAGCCCAATCTGCGCTCGCCGCTCAAACCTCTCGAAATCAGCCAGCCAGACGGCCCCGGCTTCACGGTAGAAGGCGGTGCCATCACTTGGGCCAACTGGCGCTTCCGCGTCACGATGCACCCCATCAACGGTCTCGTGCTGCACCAGTTGGAAGTGAGGGATGGCCCGGGCAAGGGCGACGATGCGCCCTGGCGTTCGGTGCTGCACCGGGCAGCGCTCTCGGACATGGTGGTGCCTTACGGCGACCCCGACCCAATGCATGGCTGGAAGCACGTGCTCGACGCCGGCGAGGCCAGCATCGGCAACTGCGCCAACTCCCTCATGCTCGGCTGCGACTGCCTCGGCGAAATCCACTACCTCGACCACGTGGCGGTGAAGCCGGACGGCACCGCCCGCCCCATCGAGCGCGCCATCTGCATCCACGAGGAGGACTACGGCATCCTCTGGAAGCACCATGACGGCCACGGCCAGACCACCGAGGTGCGCCGCTCCCGGAGGCTCGTGGTAAGCGCCTTCCACACCGTGGGCAACTACGAGTACGGCTTCTATTGGTATCTGTATCTCGACGGCACCATCCAAATGGAGGCCAAGCTCACCGGCATCGTCGGTGTTTCGGCGGTGAACGATGGCGAGGAACGCCCGGAGTACGCCCCCCTGATCGCGCCCAACCTCGCATCGCCCATCCACCAGCACCTGTTCTGCTTCCGCCTCGATTTCGATCTCGACGGCGACACCGCCAGCGTGTACGAAGTGGACGTGGAGCCATCGCCAAAGGGCGCGAACAACCCCGACGGCACCAACTTCCATGCCGCAGAACGCCTGCTCGCCACCGAAGGCGAAGCCCGCCGCAATGCCGACGCCACCCGTTCCCGCACCTGGAAGGTAGTCGCCACCGACCGCACCAATCGCCTCGGCAAGCGAGTCGCCTACCGCCTCCACCCAAGCGCAACGCCGAAGCTGCTGGCAGACCCTGAGTCCCAAGTCGCGGCGCGCGCTGGATTCGCCCAACACAACCTCTGGGTAACCCGCCACGAGGAAGGCGAAGTCTCCGCCGCCGGCGACCACCCCAACCTCCACCCCGGCGGCGATGGCTTGCCGGCATGGTCAGGGCGCAACCGCGACATCAAGGACACCGACCTCGTCCTCTGGCACACGTTCGGCTCCACCCACCTGCCTCGCCCGGAAGACTGGCCGGTGATGCCGGTGGAATACTGCGGCTTCACGCTCCAGCCCATCGGCTTCTTCGACCGCAATCCCGCGCTAGACTTGCCGCCTTCGCACTGAGGGAGGGGGCTGGTGTCGATCCTGATCGTTGCGGACCGGGAGGGAGAGCGACAGGTTGCCTTGGCGCGTGGCCTCAGCTTGGCACAGGCCATGGGCTGGGACGCCGAGGTAGTCGGGTTTTGCTACGAGTCGCTCGCGGGCCTCGACAACGTGGCGCACCAGCGCGAGGCCAAGCGAACGCTGATGGACCGGCGGCGGGAGGAGGTGGAGGCGCAGGTGGCGCGCCACCAATCCGACAAGGTCCGTGTCAAGGTCGTGATCGGCTGGGAAAAGCTCGTCCACGAATGGGTGGACGCGCGCTGTGACCGCATGTCGCATCAAGCAGTCATCAAGACGGCGCATCGCAGCGAGAGCTTCCTTTACACGCCCACAGACTGGCACCTGTTGCGCGAATGCAGGGCACCGGTGCTGATCGCCGCCGAGGAGATCTGGCGCCCCACCCACTCCATCGTTGCCGCCGTGGATCTCGCCAGCCGCTCGCGGGTCAAGCGCGCCCTCAACCACGCCATCGTCGCCACGGCCCGCGACTACGCCAAGGCGCTCGACAATCCCCTGCACTTGGTGCATGTGGTGCACGTCCCAGCGGCCCTCAAGGAGTTGCATCTGGTCGACGAGGAAGCCCACACGCTGAAGGTGACGGACGCCATCCGCGCCAACGCCGCAAGGCTGTGCAAGGCGCATGGCATCTCTTCCGCCCAAGTGCTCGTCGAGCACGGCGACGTGGACGAGACCATCGCAACGACGGCACAGCGTCTTCAAGCCCAACTCGTCGTAATGGGCACCGTGGGCCGCCAGGGCGTCAACGCGAAGCTCGTCGGCAACACCGCCGAGAAGGTCCTGACGCGCATCCCCACCGACATTCTCGCCCTCAAGCCGGGAACCGGGACCAGGACTTGACGCCGTGACCAACCATAGGCCGGCAATCGCGGTGTTCGCGCTGTTGTTTCTTGCTGCGGGATGCGCCGGAGTGGGCGAGACGTACCGACCCATCATCGATGGGGAGCCGACGCCCGACTACGAGAAGGACCTAGCGGATTGCCGCGTGCTTGCGCGCCAGCGACCTGACGTGGACCAAGACGCGGTGCTGGACACGGCAGGCCGCGCCGCGGTTGGCGGCGTTTGGGGCGGCGTGGTTGGCGCCGCTGCGACAAGCGTCAGCAGCGCCATCGGCAACCGCCGTCAAGTTGCACAAGCCCGCCAAAACATCATCCGCCGCTGCATGATCGAACGCGGTCACAAGGTATTGGATTGACGGCGCAGGCCAATGTGGTCTGGTGCGATGACTGAGGCGCGCACTTTCCGATGAGAAAAGGCGAGCTCGAAAAAAGGGCCGCTTTCTCGAATGCTAGCAGCCTGTCGGACTTTGCCGCGCCCTGCGGCGAAGTGCGACAGGCTGCTAGCCGTAGTTGCGAGCG
>VXPR01000596.1 GCA_009839405.1 Gammaproteobacteria bacterium | reverse complement strand
CGCCCGTCTTGAATGCGTCGACGAACTCGACATGGGACGGGGCACGCCCGCCCCCTACGAAGCCCTCTGGGACGCTAGGAAGACCGTGATCATTGCCCCATTCCAATCTAGGCGTCGGGCTGATGGGTCACCCGGAAAATGCGACCACCCAAATCGTCGGAGATGAGCAGCGTCCCGTCCCGGGCCACCAGCACGTCGTTGGGGCGGGCGGTGGCCTTCTCATCCTCTAGCCAGACATCCAGGAACGGTGCGTAGCGCGGCGTGGCATCATCGAACCGGACGACGCTCACCCGATAGCCCACCTTCGACGAACGGTTCCAGGAGCCGTGCTCGGCGATGAAGAGGGCGCCCTGCCACTCGGCCGGGAACTGATCGCCCGTGTAGAAGGCGAGGCCCAGCGCCGCCGCGTGGGCTTGGATGGCGACCTCCGGGCGCACGTAGTCCTTTGGGTCGTGGCCGGCGCCGAACTCCGGATCGGCAATGTCGTCGCCGTGGATGTAGGGATAGCCGTAGTGCGCGCCCGGTTTCTGCACGCGATTGATCTCTTCCGGCGGCAGGTCGTCACCGAGCCAGTCGCGGCCGTTGTCGGAGAACCACAGTTCGCCCGTTTCGGGATGCCACGCCATGCCGACGGAGTTGCGGACTCCCGCGGCATAGACCGAAGTCTCGCCCGTGTCCGGGTCCATGCGCAGGATGCTGGCGAAGCGCGCATCTGCCGACTCGCAAATGTTGCAGGGCGCACCGACGGGAACGTAGAGATGCCCGTCGGGCCCCACCGACAGATACTTCCAGCCGTGGTGCGTCTCGTCCGGCAGCGCATCCGTGACGATCTGGGGCGTCGGTCGATCTCGGTAGGTCGCCTCGATGTTCGGATAGCGCAGCACCCGATCCAGCGCCGCCACATAGAGGTCGGCACCCTTGAGCACCACCCCGCTCGGCAGCGTCAGCCCCTCGGCGACGGTCACCACCTCCGCCTCGGCACCTTCCACCGGCACCACTGCATATACGCGACCAGCACGGAACGACCCCACGAACAGGATGCCGGACGGAGCCTCGGCCATCTGTCGCGCGCTCGGCGTTTGGTCGGTGACCACGTCGAGCTTGAACTCGCCGCCGCTTTCGGCCAGCGTAGCCGCCGTCGCCAGCAACGAAACGGCGACCGTGATCCTTCTGAAAATTGGCTTGCTCATGACAGCTAGTGTTGGCCATCAGCCAACAGCAAGCAAGCGGCAAGCAGACGGACGGAAACCGAGAAACAATCGATGACCTCGCCGGACGGCTTGACCGAAGCGAACAAGGAGGAGATCCAGTCCGCATACCGGCGCTGGCTGGTGGGGCGTGGCTTCCGTGCCCGCAAGGGGCAGCGGCAGATGATCGCCCTCGTCGCGCGCCAGATGGCGAGTGCGGACAACCGCATATGCGTCGTCGAAGCCGGCACCGGCACTGGCAAGACACTCGCCTATTGCCTGGGCGTGATCCCCCTCGCCCTCGCCACGGAAAAGCGCGTCGTCGTCTCCACGGCTACCGTCGCGTTGCAGGAGCAGGTGGTGTTGCAGGACCTGCCCGACCTCAAGCGCCACGGCGAGCTCGACTTCACCTACGCGCTGGCAAAGGGGCGCGGGCGTTACGTGTGCCCGAAGCGCCTGCAGGAGCAGCTTGCCGCGGACCCGAACCGGCAGATGGCGATGTTCTCCCAGCCCGGCGAGGAGGACTTGGAGCTGTACCGCCGCATGTGGGCGGAGTTCGACGAACGCAAGTGGGACGGCGAGCTTGACAGTTGGGACGAAGCGGTAGCCGTGCCCGTGTGGTCGGCTGTCACCACCGACCACCGAGGATGCAGCAAGAACCGCTGTGAGCATTTCCGCGAGTGTCCGTTCTTCCGCGCTCGCGCCAAGACGCGCGATGCCAATGTGGTGGTGGCGAACCACGACCTGGTGCTCGCGGACCTGGCCCTCGGCGGTGGCGTCGTGCTGCCGGAACCCGAAGAGACCATCTTCATCCTCGACGAGGCGCACCACCTGCCGGAGAAGACGCAGCAGCACTTCGCCGCGCAAGCAAGGCTGCGTGCGTCCGCCGGTTGGCTGGAGCAGATGTCCGCCGCCGTCGCCACCATGGCGCAGCGTTTCGCTCGGCCGCCGGAAGTGGTGGCCGCCGCCACGCGCCTCACCGGCGAGGTGGAGGTCGCTGGTCAGTTGCTCGAACAGGCGGAGCAATTGGCGGAGGGGCTGGAGTTTCGTGGCCGCGACGAGCGCGAAGGGGTCTGCCGCTTCCCGCACGGTCGCGTCCCAGAGGAACTGCGGGACCTCGCCGAGCCCCTCGCCACCTACTTCCAAAGCATGGCCAAGACCCTTGCGGAGCTACACGAGAATCTCGAAGAGGTCATGGACGGCGGCCGCCCGTGGCAGAACGCGGACCAGGCTGGCGACTGGCTGCCCGTCCTCGGCACGCTGCTGCATCGGGCCGAGGCGAGCGGCGCCCTCTTCGCCGACTACGCCAAGCCGCGCAGCGAGCAGGACGAGCTCACCGCCCGCTGGGCCACCCGCATTGCCTTTCAGGGCGTGCGCCAAGGCCAGGGCGACGTCGAACTTGCGAGCGCCCCCATCGATCCCGGCACCATCCTGCACAAGGCGCTGTGGGATGCCTGCCACGGTGCCGTGGCCACATCCGCGACACTTTGCGCCCTCGGCAGCTTCGAGCGCTTCATCGAGCGCTCCGGGCTCGATGCCGAGGTTGCGCAAATGCGCATCCCGAGCCCCTTCGACTTCCCCAACGTTGCGACCTTTACCGTGCCCCGCTTGGCGGCCGATGCCGGCAACTTCGACGCGCACACGGCCGAATTGACGGCACGCCTGCCGGGGCTCCTCGCGCAGGAGTCGAGCGCCCTCGTCCTGTTCACGTCCTGGCGTCAGTTCCGCGCCGTGGTTGAAGCGCTGCCGAGCGAGCTCTTGCGCCACTGCCTGCTGCAAGGCGAACGCTCAAAGCGCCGCCTGCTCGAAAGACACCGCAAGGCAATCGACGACGGCGGCAAGAGCTACATCTTCGGCCTCGGCAGCTTCACCGAAGGCGTGGACCTGCCCGGCGACTACTGCCGCCACGTGATTCTCTCGAAGCTGCCGTTTCAAGCACCGGACGACCCGCTCGACGAGGCTCTGGCGGAATGGCTCGAGTCGAACGGCCGCAACCCCTTCTACGAGATGTCCGTCCCCGACACCTCGCTCCGCCTCGTGCAAGCCTGCGGCCGCCTTATCCGCAGCGACACCGACACCGGCCGCATCACGCTCCTGGACCGCCGCATCGTCACGCGCCGCTACGGTCGCTCGCTGCTGGACACGCTGCCGCCCTACCGCATGGACTTCGACGCCGAGTAACGGCGCGCCCTGACGGGCGCGTTGGCAGTTGCTGCGCAACTGCTGCACGCCACACGCGGGCCGCGCTAACCCCCCCGGGCAAAACTCTCTTCCGAAAACCGTCTCTCCGCCAAGCATCCATCGGTAAACTGCGCCGCCTTTGTGTCCGCAACGGAAGGAGGGCCGGTCCATGGCCATGCAGCACACGCCGCTTTTGATGTCGCGGCTGATCGACCGGGGCGCCACCGTGTCGCCGGATACGGAGGTGGTCACTGCCACCGCCGATGGCACCCGGCGGCAGACGATGCGCGAAACCCGCGACCGAGCCCACCAGTTGGCGCATGCGCTCAAGGATGCAGGGGTGCAAGTTGGCGACCGGGTGGGCACTTTCATGTGGAACGGGGCTCGCCATCTCGAGGCCTACCACGCCACCGCCGGCATGGGGGCGGTGCTGCACACGTTGAACATCCGGCTGTCGGCGGCTGACCTTGCATACATCATCGGCCATGCCGAGGACCAGATCATCATCGCCGACGCCGACACCTTGCCGCTCCTGAACCAACTTGCCGGGAAGGTCCCCTCGGTGACGAAGGTGGTCGTCGCGGACGAGGATGAAACCGGCCAATGGAAGTGCGAAGTGGCGGATGCCGTGGACTACGAAGCCTTCATCGCCGGCAAGCCGACGCGATTCGACTGGCCCGAACTCGACGAGAACGCGCCACTGGGCCTCTGCTACACCAGCGGCACCACGGGTAATCCCAAGGGCGTGGAATACGAGCATCGCTCGCAATACCTGCACACCATGACGGTGTGCATGACCGACGCCATGGGGCTGTCGGCCACGGACACGGTGTGCGGCATCGTGCCGATGTTCCACGCCATGGGCTGGGGCGTCCCTTGGGCCGCGTTGATGCTCGGCTGCAAGCAGGTGATGCCGCACCGCCACATGCAGCCTGAACGTCTCGCCCGGCTGATGGCGGACGAGGGCGTCACGCTCTCCGCCGGCGTACCCACCATCTGGCAAGGTGTGCGGGCGGTGGTTGAGGCGAGTCCCGATCAATACGACCTTTCCCGCCTCTCGCGGCTCACCTGCGGGGGCTCCGCGCCGCCGCCATCGCTGATCCGCTGGTTCCACGACGCCTTGGGCGCGGAGATGATCCAAGGTTGGGGCATGACCGAAACCAGCCCCCTCGCCACCATCTCGCGGCGGCTGATGAAGCACTCCCATCCAGGCCTCTCGCTTGACGAGCAGCTCGACAACGTCGCCAAGGCCGGCCAGCTCATGCCGGGCCTCGAACTCGACATCTTCGACGAAGACTTCAACCGCCTGCCCCACGATGGCGAGACCGTGGGCGAGGTGCTGGTGCGGGGGCCGTGGATTTGCTCGGAGTACTACAAGAATCCTCAGCCGGACCGCTTCCACGAGGACTGGCTCATCACCGGCGATGTCGGCAAGATCGACCCGGAGGAATACCTCATCATCGCCGACCGCTCGAAGGACCTCGTGAAGAGTGGCGGCGAATGGATTTCGAGCGTAGACCTCGAAAACCACATCGTCGCCCTGCCCGGCATCGCAGGGGCCTGCGTCGTCGCCCAGCCCCACCCCAAGTGGGATGAACGCCCCGTGGCCCTCGTGATCCTGGAACCCGGCGCCGAAGTGGACCAGCCAAGCATCCTGGACCACTGCGCCACCGCCTTCGCCAAGTGGCAGCTACCGGACGAGGTGCTCTACGTGGACGAGATCCCGCTGACCTCCACCGGCAAGATGGACAAGAAAATCGTCCGCGCGGACTTGGAGAAGCGGGGGTATCGGCTGCCCGACTTGCGTTAGGAGGGTGCGCCGTAGAAACGGCGCTTACGCCGGAGTTGAGAAA